>CACXFV010000119.1 GCA_902767015.1 uncultured Lachnospiraceae bacterium
CTTCACATACGATTCATTTACAGACAGCAAAAAATGATTGCATAAATTTGCCTGTATCACATTAAAATAATTACGGTTGTTAATATTTAACATTGTCAAATATTAACAACCGTAATTATATTATCTCTATCATAGATAGTCAATCTAAAAAATATAAAATAAATATAAAGTCCAAAAACTCATCTGTATAACATCTACCATTGTAAGATTATCTCAAATCATCAAAAAATCTTTTAATCCGGTGAATGTCCGCTGTCATTCCCATCAGCATCATATCAAGCACGGTAATGGCAGTCATCGCCTCCACCACCACCACGGCTCTTGGAACAATAATCGGGTCATGCCTGCCTTTAATGTTAACGTTGATGTTTTTTCCTTCCCTGTTCACTGTCCGCTGCTCTTTAAAAATGGAAGGAGTAGGTTTAAAGTATGCCCTTAATACAATATCCGAGCCATCACTGATGCCTCCAAGTATGCCACCTGCATGATTCGTTCTTTTTGTAATCCTTCCCTCATCATCTGCCATAAAACTGTCATTATTTTCAGAACCAAATGCCTTTGATACTTTCGTGCCATCGCCGATTTCAAATGCTTTCACTGCTCCAATAGAAACAATTGCCTTCGCAAGATTGGCATCCAGCTTTTCAAACACGGGTTCTCCCATTCCTGCCACCAAACCGCTGACAACACACTCTACAACTCCGCCGACACTGTCTGTCTGCATCCGCTTCTCATCTATCAGCTTCTCTGCCCTCTTCGCCGCATCAGAATCCGGCATATAAAGCATATTTTGAAAGATTTCATCGGCATTAAAATGCTCCATATCAACTTCTACATTTCCAATTGCTTTGGTATAGGCATGAACTTCTACCGACAGGCTTTGCAGAATCTTAGCCGCTATGGCTCCTGCCGCTACTCTGGCGATTGTCTCCCTTCCCGAAGAACGACCGCCACCTCTGTAGTCTCTAAATCCATATTTCCGATCAAAGGTATAATCTGCATGTCCCGGTCTGTAGTAAGAAGCAATCTCCGAATAATCTGATGAGCGCTGCGTCTTATTATAGACAATCAATGAAATAGGGGTACCTGTAGTAACTCCCTCAAATACTCCTGACAGAATTTCTACCACATCATCCTCTGCTCTCGGTGTGGCAAATCGGGATTGTCCCGGTTTTCTTCTGTTCAGGTAAATCTGTATATCTTCCTCCGTCAAAGGCACTCCTGCCGGACATCCGTCCACCACTACACCGATACCCTTTCCATGAGATTCTCCCCATGAAGCAATCTTAAATATATTTCCAAATGTTGAACCTGCCATGTTAATCCTCGTTTCTGTCACAGTTTATGTCCGGCTGCGCCATTCACTATATATTTACCTTAATCTTCATATAGCGGATATTTGTCTGTAAGGGATTTCACAAGCTTCATTGCCTCTTCTTTATTAGCCTCGCAATCCTTTACCAAAAGTGACATCGCCTCTGCAATCACATCCATATCCTCTGTCACCATACCTCTTGAGGTAACGGCAGGTGTACCGATTCTGATACCACTAGTCACAAATGGCTTCTCAGGATCATTTGGAATGGCATTCTTATTACATGTAATATTAGCGGCATCCAGTAACTTCTCACATTCTTTTCCGGTTACATGCATATTTCTCAGGTCAACAAGCATCAGGTGGTTATCCGTACCATTTGAAATCAGGTTAAATCCTCTATCCATTAATCCCTTGGCAAGTGCCTGTGCATTGTCTTTCACATTCTTTGCATATACCTTGAAGCTGTCATCCAATGCTTCCTTTAAGCAGACAGCCTTCGCTGCAATCACATGCATAAGAGGTCCCCCCTGTATACCAGGGAACACTGCCTTATTAAAATTAAACTTCTTTGCACTTTCCTCATTACACAGAATCATACCGCCTCTAGGTCCTCTCAGTGTCTTATGTGTTGTAGTTGTAACCACATCTGCGTATGGTATAGGACTCATATGCAATCCTGCGGCAACAAGACCTGCTATATGTGCCATATCCACCATGAGATAAGCACCAGCCTCATCTGCAATCTCTCTGAACTTCTTAAAATCAATCTCCCTTGGATATGCACTCGCTCCTGCCACAATCAGCTTAGGCTTTGCCTCCAATGCCACCTTTCTCACTTCATCATAGTCAATGTAGCCCTCATCATTTGTTCCATATGCTACAATATTAAAGTACTTTCCTGATATATTGACAGGACTTCCATGTGTAAGATGACCTCCATGTGCAAGATTCATACCCATTACCGTATCTCCCGGCTCTACCATAGCAAAAAAAGCAGCGAGATTGGCCTGTGCACCTGAATGTGGCTGAACATTTGCATAATCACATCCAAATAACTTCTTTGCCCTCTCAATCGCTAATGTCTCAACAATATCTACATATTCACATCCGCCATAATATCTTTTTCCCGGATATCCTTCTGCATATTTGTTAGTAAGATGGCTTCCCATGGCAGCCATAACTGCCTTACTTACAAGATTTTCAGAAGCAATCAGCTCGATATGGGTTCTCTGTCTCTCAAGCTCCTGCTCCATTGCTGCTGCAACTTCTTCATCATACGATTTTACTTCATCAAACGAAAACATACTAAACCTCCACTGTATAAAATATAAATGATGTAATCAGTATACCATAAAATTAACATTAATTAAATGAATATTTTAACTTTTGTAAAACGTTCATAACGGTTCTATACTTCTACCACGATATCACTTCATGTCCGGTTTCTGTCACCAATACCTGTATCTCCCACTGTGCAGACGGTTTTTTATCTTCTGTATAAGCTGTCCATCCATTGTTATCATCAATAAAAATATTGGCGCGTCCCATATTGATCATCGGTTCTATCGTAAACATCAGACCAGGCACCATCAGCATATCCGTTCCCTTTTTGGAGACATAACTTACAAATGGCTCCTCATGAAATTCAAGACCAACTCCATGACCGCCAATCTCCTCAACGACAGAATATCCGTTCGCTTTAGCATAATCGTTAATTGCCTGCCCCATATCTCCCAAGAAATTCCATGGCTTTACTTCATTAAGCCCTATCTCCACTGCCTTTTTAGTAACCTCCACAAGCTTTCTGTTTTCTTCGCTGACATTACCGATACAGAACATTCTTGATGAATCAGAAAAATATCCGTTATATATGGTGGAGCAGTCAACATTGATAATGTCTCCATCTTTTAATATGATATCAGGTGATGGTATTCCATGGCATACCTGATCATTAATTGATGTGCACACACTCTTAGGAAATCCTTCATAATTCAGTGGTGCCGGTATTCCTCCCATCTCAACGGTCTTACTATGTACAAGCTGATTAATTTCCTCTGTGCTCATTCCCTCACAAATATGAGCTGCGACATAATCCAGCACCGCGATATTAATCTTTGCACTTTCCTTAATCGCCTCTATCTCATGTTTCTTCTTAAGCAGCTTTTTGCTCGGCACAATGCAGCCTTTTCTTCTATAGGCGAGCATCTTCTCATCAATAGGCTGATGACAAAATTTATACTTTTTACCGCTTCCACATGGGCATGGATCATTTCTCCCAAGTACTTTTATGTTCGGATTCATTCTAAATGCCATTTTTTACCTCTCTTCCAGACAAATCATCACTATTACTCAGGAACTGTATATAATGAAATTTTACAGTTTTTGAGTTGAAATGCTTACATATAAGGCATTTCGGCTCAAAAACTGATTAAGTTATTAATATACCGTTCCTTATTACAAAAACAATATAAATATACTACTTCTGCGGTGAAAAAGCAATAATAAAGGTACAAAGCAGCCTGCCCGAGAGGTTCAGGTAATCAATATCTGTGAGTAGTAACGTTAAACAAAATGCCACATGAAACCTTATCAATAACAGACCGTATTATCAATAGCCGGTCCGAGAAATCATCTGTTCGGTTTCACATGGCAATTATCGATTTTGTCTCCCTGCCTGTTGCAGGTATTATTCATTTTCTATCTTCTGTTTCACTTCCTTAAGGCTCTGTTCAAATTCCTCGTCTGAAGAATTATTAAAGATGATCAATGTTCCCGGCTCGTCAGGATTCTCCAGATTGGTCGGTATTGTGAAATTCACATTTTTAATATAGTCATACCAGTGGGTAAGCTTCCATGTATCCCGGTCTGATGCCCGATCGATCATTCTCTGGTGACATACCTCCGGATCTGTTCTGACCCACACGACAACTAGCTTTGCATTTTTCTTCTTAAGCTCAGCCTTGAGATTATTAATATACTCATCATCTCTTACTTCTCTTGTGAACGGTGCATTAATAAGCACTGTATCTTCGTATGTAAGTGCCTCCATGGCAAGCGCCATGATTGCCTCATATTCATAATCCCGAATCTCAGCATTAAAAAAGTCACTGCTTCTGTTATAAGGTTCATTCGCCACTTTAAATATCTGCTTACTAAGACAGATTAACGTATCCTTGTCAAGATATACCACATGATTAAGTGCCTCTGCAAGTTTCATGGAAACATGAGTCTTTCCACATGCAGGAGGGCTTGTTACTAATATAAGTTTCTTCATAATGTTCATTCCTCCAAATAATGCATATTATAACATCATTTTTTACAATCTACAACCAAATTTTACATATGATAGCAGTTCCACCGTTCCATTCATAAACTATCGGAGTTCGCTCACAAGTCCGGCATCATATCGGGAGATTAACAATGCATCTGCCACGTCTACCGTGCCATCACCATTCACATCCGACACCAAAAGCTGTTCTGTCTCCAGTATGATCAGTCTTGCATCATATCTTGATATCAGCAGTGCATCTGCCACATCGACCACACCATCACCATTCGAATCACCCTGAACAGGTATATCATCTGATGCTTCCCCTAAAGGAGGAACTTCCTTCGTTTCAATATGTGTGTGATCAAGATTACATATTCGTGTTTCCACACCCGCTTGTGTTTTTGTAGGTGCCTTGGTTACTTTCCATTGTCCCCAGTCGTGACCACCGGCAGGCAGTGTCATTTTTGTTCTGCTTATTTCCTTTCCACATTTTGTGCAATATACAACATTGTCATAGCTTCCGTCAGTCTCGCAGGATGGCTGTATCTGATTTTCTGCCACTGCCCTGACCTCCACATGACCGGTTACCGGTCTGATCGTATCTTCCTGATTAATCTCATGTATCCCCTTCTCATCACTAAAAAATCTTCCACACTCTATACACCGGTAATATTTTATATTACCTGCTGACTCGCATGTCGGTTGCACCGCTTCCACTTCCGTGATATTATGAATGTGACTAAGCAACGGTATCTCTCTTGTCTGCTGATGACTACTGTCATGTTGGCAGGTTCTGGTCTCTACCCCTGTCTCCTTTACGGTGGCTGCTTTTGTCTCCACCCATTCACCCCAGTCATGTCCTGATTCCTGAACGGTAATCTTTACTCTGACAATTTCTTTTCCACATGCTGTACAGTAAATGACTCTTTCATAACTTCCGGGGATTTCGCATCCCGGCAAAACTTCATTTTCCTTTACAGGTTCTCCTTCACTATGTCCTATAGCAGGAACAGGCACTTTCCTTCTGCTGATTTCTTCTCCGCACACCGTACAATATATAGCATTTTCATAGCTTCCCTCGGTTTCACATCTTGGTGCTATCTCATTTTCTCTTACTTCTGAGCCCTTACTATGTTCTTTGACCGGGATTATAATATCTTCTTCATTTAGTTCAGATAGACCTTCTCCGTCACTATACAATCTTTTGCACTCCACGCATTGGTAGTGTGCCTTACTTCCCGTCTTCTTGCAGGTTTCCTCAACACCACTGACAAATTTCATCTGATGTACATGTTCAAGTACAGGAATTTCTCTTGTCTCTGTGTGACTTTTGTCATTCTGGCAGGTGCGGGTTTCCGTTCCGGTTTCTGTCCCGGTAGCCGGCTTTATCTCAATCCATTCGCCCCAGTTATGTCCTGTAGCATGTATGGGAATCGTTGTTCTGCCCATTTCTGTCCCACACATCATACAATAATCCACCCGGTCATAACTGCCATTACTCTCACAAGAGGCCGCCACTTCATTTTCCCTTGCGGTTCTTCCCTTTATATGTCCTCTGGCTGCCACTGTCTCTTTTGTTCTGCTCATTTCCTCTCCACAGACAGTACAATACACAACACTTTCATAACTTCCGGCCTCTTCACAGGTTCTTGCCACTTCATTTTCCTTCACCGATGTTCCTGCCGAGTGTATATGTGTTACCTTTTTCACTTCTATCTCCGGTGACTGAACCTGTGCGTAGGAAACTGTATCGGAAATATTGACTTCCAAAACACTCCACTCTTTTTCATCCACTGTAAGAGTAATGGTATCTGCCAGTCTGTTTTCTCCGGTATATCTTTCATCATCAATCCGAACCTGTGTACAGTAACGCCATGTTCCCTCGCTAAAGCTGCCTGCCGTTACATCCACCCATGTGCTACCATCCTTCTTCTGCCATTTTCCCACATTGGCAGCAGCGATATAAGCAGCACTCACGCCCGGTATGGTAAATGTCGGTGCCGTGACAGGATGATCTAATGCGCATATGGTATTCATATCCGATGTTGCAGTGATTGCCGAAAGTTCAGTACGTTTTTTAATCCAATTAGCATAAATCAGTGTATAAGAGCCCGATGATATAAGTGGTTTTGAAAAATCAAACCTCGTGGTAAAGGTATCATCTTCATACCAGTCTTCAAATACATAGCCATATCTGGTCGGGTCTGCCGGTCTTACCGGCTGCTCACCGCGCCGGATGAGCTGTCTGTCTACCATACTTCCCCCAAAGGTATCAAAAGCAAGTTCCTCATAATCTATCTTATAAACTAATGTCACTGCCTGATGAAGCGGTACTGACTCATCTCTGTCCGGTACTGCATTGGCGGCAATTTCAGCCGCATCAGATAAGGCATAGCCATCCTCCACCTTGAGCTGAATGCACAGCTTATACTCCAAACCCTTAAAAAAGAATTGCATGGCCCATGAACCTCTATCAGGACATGTCCATTCGATACTGTCGATGGATATATGCTCCTCCTGTACAGTAATTCCCTCTGTTGTCATCTCCTCATACGGAAAAGGAGCTGTGATACCCTGTATCGTAACCGTATCAATGACATTCAGTTTATATTCTGTGGAATAGACAGTCGCATAGGTAACCATACCTGTGCTTTGATGGTCAGACACATTCCATGTCTGTCCATTTACCTTAACGCTTACATTTTCTGCCAGTTGATATTTCTCAGCTGCCGCTGCATCATCTATACGGATTTGTGTACAATAACGCCATACCCCCGCTGTAAAGCTTCCCTCTGTGACATCCTCCCATGTCTGTCCGTTTTTCTTCTGCCACTTTCCCTGAACGGCAGTGGCAATATAGGCCGGAGAACCGGTCGTAACAGTAAACTGCGGTGCTGTTATGGTCTTATCCATACCACATATCGTGTCAATATCGGATGTTCCCTCAATCACTTCAACTCCCCGCCTGTTCCATTTGGCATAAATAATGGTGTCTTTGGTTAACATCTTCGAAAAATCATATTTCGTCGTACAACTTTGATCCTCATACCAGCCATCAAAAACAAACGGAGCTCTTACCGGATCCTGTGGCTTTATTGCCGTCTTTCCTTTTGCCACTGTCTGTCCGTCAATGCTACTTCCTCCATTTGTATCAAATCGGACAGAAAATGGTCCGATACTATACTTTACTCTTATTTCTTTATTTTCAACATCTGATTCCATTCCATCAAGTGATGTATTGACAGTAGCTGTCACTGTATCGGACAGCTCATATCCACTCTTTGGCTTATAAAGAATATCCAGTGTATATTCATGTCCCTGTAAAAACTTCTCTCCAGCCTCAACCACTCTGCCATCATCCAGCCATTGTGCCTTGTCGATCTCAATCCCTTTCTCCTTAACACTGATGCCTTCTGTCGTGATGCTATTGCCCATCACCGGTTCCTTAATTCCCTCTACCGTTACCGTATCAATGACTTCCCGCTTCAAATCGAAAAATTCCACCACATAGGATATCTCATTTTTCAAGCCGGTGATCTTCACCTGATATCTGTCACCATCTACATATTTTTCAACATTATCCGGTCTGAAAATGATACAGCCATATCTGGCATAATCACCATCATCAAGGTAAAACACTCCATCAGAACCGCTTTTGGAAAAATTCCACACGGTACCGGTATTGAGATTGGTCAGTTCTACTTGAATATCCATATTTTGAATAAACCGTTCATCGACAGAGACACTCCATGGATAATTTCCGGGGAAAAATGAAGCTGGCATCACCTGTGCCGGCCAGGATACGATCTGTGGCTCATACGTCACATCATCAAAACCCATTACATACATCGCGCCATATCTTCCGACTTTACCAAAAGCAGTCCTTTTCATTGCCTGACATAGTACCCACCGACGGTGTCCCACCATAACAATATTACCATCGTCCTCGTCCGCCATCCAGCCATAGATAATATCAAAGTTAAGATTATATGGAGAGTAAGAAATATTACTGCTCGATGTTCCCCCGCATCCAAGCTGATACAAGTCATCATCCATATCTGCCGGCTGTTTAGGGAAATGAGTCAACTCGTTATTCACAGCATTCACAAGCATTCCTGCCTGCACAGCTTTTTCTGCCTCCTCATCATACACCACATCATCCGAAATTCCCGCCAGATATCTCACAAAATTCAATACCTCCAACGAATCATCCTGTGTCCTTTGCGATAATTTTCCCGGTGCATATGGCACTTTCAAACTGTAGTCTTCATCATACTCAAAGTAATGTGCATCAAAATAGTGGTGCGTCCTCGCATACTCTTTAATCTCCTCCTTTGTATGATACTCCACATTCAACCTTGGTATCTCTTCCACGTTATCTGCCTGTGCCTCTCTTATATGATATTCCATATTGACAGGAACACTCATACAAAGACATAAGAGGAAACAGACACATTTTTTTATCTTAGCTACACTCTTCATTTTTCATCCGCCTTTCTCTAAACTACCTATTATTATATACGAAATATACAAATTTTTCTATATCTTTCCTGTTGAAAACCCTATCATTTTTACAATAAGTTTACTATTTGCTTTTCTAATCCGAACAACTGTAGTATAATCCTATTGTTGTTTCTCAAAGACAACTCTGACCGTTTAAAATACTATTTGACAAAGTGTGCCGACACACCTGAATAAGGAGGATTTTCATGAATGTTATAATTAGGGAATACACAAAATCAGATTTGCCGCAGATGATGACAATCTGGAATGAAGTTGTGGAAGACGGAATTGCTTTCCCTCAGGAAGAATGCTTAACACTGCAGGAAAGTGAAGAGTTTTTTGCCTCACAGACTTACTGTGGTGTCGCTTTTGATACCGATTCGGAGCAAATACTGGGACTTTATATTCTGCACCCGAATAATGTTGGCAGGTGCGGACATATCAGTAATGCCAGCTATGCTGTTGCCAAAGCACACAGAGGACTCCACATTGGCGAACAGCTTGTGAAAGACTGCATGATACAAGGCGCAAATCACGGCTATGGTATCTTACAGTTCAATGCCGTTGTGGCATCGAATCTACAGGCAAGACACCTGTATGAGCGCTTGGGATTCCGGCAGTTAGGAACCATTCCAAAAGGTTTTCGCATGAAAGACGGTCATTATGAAGATATCTGCCCCTACTATATATCTCTATAAGATGTTGAATCAAAGGGCGGTCACATCATCCTATGTGACCGCCCAAAATGGCTGCTAAAAGTAATCTCTTAGGAACTGTATATAATCAGGCTTTACAGTTTTTGAGTTGAAATGCTTACCTATATAGTGCATACTTTTGCTTTTTAAGTAAATAATTTATGCTCCTGCAGCTTAATGCCCGGACAATATCTTTTTAATAAATCTTCAAATTCATCCATTTTTTCTCTGCCATGAACAGAAATGCCAAAGCATTTTTTTCCGTCAGCACCAAGCAGATCAACGATATACTCCTTACCCATGGCAAATGCCTTTGTCTGATCTCTTGTAATGACAAATCGCATTTCCTTTATATCTGAAAGCCATGCAAAACGATAATCAGGAAGATTAGCAATGGGATATGTAATTCCCATGAAATGCTCCGTAATGATCATATGACCATATTGTACATCACCACCTGCAAAATCGCACAATGGTTTTGCCAGCATCTCACTGTCAAACAATGCTATCTGGTTCTGTGTCGTCAGGATTTTCTGCAGATTCTCCCTCACGCCTTTTGCCAAATCTCTGTTGCCTGCTCCTTTACCGGCTAACAATAGCACCAGAATAATAAATATTCCCATACCTCCTATACAGGCGGCATAAAGTCCTCCATTATAATCTGGATTAGAAGCTCCTACCCCCAGCACAATTCCAATGAGGACAAGAAATATCATCGCGGTGATCACCACTGCCTTCTTCTTTTCACCAAACCCTTTATTCTGTAATTCCCCTAAATTCCTTTCGTGTTGTTCTAACCAATGTGAATTCATTCTGCCAATTCCTTTCCGTTAAAGAGTCATTGTCTTTTTAGACATGCTTAATTATTTTTCATTGTACAACGCCCTTGCATCATCAATGCATCATTTTTATCCCTTCTAACTTCCTTTCCTTAAAATTTGTAAATTTCATTCTTCTTGTAACTCTTTCTTGAACATTTATTGGTACCTTCATCTTCAAAATCCGGTACAATAGACCACAGTGTTTAATTCATATTATCTTTTTTAATTCAATATAAATATAATTCTTCAATATCTTCTTTTATGCAGCTGGCACAAATTTTATTGCGGATCAATATTTGCAAAAATACACTTTAACGAATCATTATCTAAATATAAAAATTCAAGTTGAAGTATCATACCTGAGGGGTCCGAATCAGATGTCATCTCATATTCTATCTCAAACCCACTACCATCATCATATTCATAGAAAGTCATCTGTTCGAAATCGTAATCATCTACAAATACACCATACTCATCAACCGATTCGAAATGGTTCTTTACAACAAATTCTAAAAACTCCTCAAGATTCTCTATTTTTGATTCATCTACAATAAGTGTTACATCAGAAAAACGTTCCTCATGCAAAGCCTGTAAAATTTGTTTAAGTACCTCAATTGCCTGCAACTTTGTCTTCTGCTTCATCACAATACACTGCCTCCCTAATAAATGATAAAACATTCTCTTTTATATCCACATGCCACATGACCGGATAAATATATTTTCAATAAATGATCATAAAATTCTGAATGTATATATTCCGAATATCTTTTACTCTCAATTATTGAAATTGTATTACATATCATATCAGTTTCTACAACCTGTGAAATTCCTTTATCCAAAATGATCATATGCATTTTATTTTGTATCTCAACTAATGGTCCCTTTTTGAGATTAATCAGTTCTTCATTCCAAGTGCTACGTATTTCAGAATAATTATCCCTCATATATCCACTCACATCATTCCCCCTATCTATTGCAAAGAATATCCTAGGTAATGATGAAGATGCCGAAGAATGTGTTAATGATGTGTATCTAAATACATGGAACTCTATCCCACCTGCCAGACCTGCCGTATTATCTGCCTTTCTGGGGAAAATTACAAGGAATCTGGCTATTAACAGATACCGTCGCAATCATGTAAAAAAAAGAGGAAATGGGGAAATGCCCTTGATTCTTGATGAACTGGAAGAATGTATCTCCTGTTTGGATGATGTAGAGCAGGAAATCGACAGGAAAGAACTTGTCGATGCCATTAATGACTTTTTAGACACGTTGTCACCTCAAAAAAGAAATATTTTTATTTGCCGATATTGGTATTCAGATAGCATTTCCTTCATTGCAAAACGATATGAAATGACAGAGAGTAATGTATCTGTTACACTAAACAGGCTGCGTTCTAAACTAAAAAAATTTCTATTGGAAAGGGGCTATGAAATATGAAAAACGAAGATTTTTTTGAAATACTTGGCGATGTAAATATTCAATTTATTGAGGAGGCTCATATGCAAAACGATAAAAAGAAAAAAATAACATGGAAAAAATGGGGTGCCATTGCGGCATGTCTGACCGTTGCAGTTCTGTCTGTTACTTTAGTCAACCGGGTATTAACCGTAAAAGATGATCCAACAGGTGCTGTCAAACCAACTTCGTTCCGTAACGATGAAACACTGTTACAAAATGACGCAGAAGAATCAGCGGTGATGCAAGAAGAATCAAAAACATCCTCAGACATTTTAAATGATTTGAAAGATCCTACTGCGGTTCAGGAAGTGGAAGAAAAGAATACACTCTTACAGAAGAGAATTGAGGACTTGTCATCTGGAGATAGTTTGGGTTGGATCGTATATGAAAATAGGATTTATATACAGGATTTCAATATTGACATTGACAGTTTAGAAAATAATCAGAATCAGTTAAAATTAAGCGAAAGCCTGGGAAGACCAAGTGACTTTCAAGGATTCTATCAAAACGAAGGTGATGTTGGCGGAGATGTGTATTTAGTTATCGATCATCCAGATATTATTTGTATCAAATTAGCTAACGGCGCGACAATCTGGCTGGGAGTTGAAGATGATGTAAGTTCAAATAGCGATAGAGCAGATAATGATGTTCCGGCAGATGTGAATGGAAATTATTATGATGCAATAAGAAGTGATTCACTCAAAGGTACCCTATCGGATTTCTACGGCGGTTCCTATACGGATTCCAATGGAAGATTTACAGTTGTCCTCGTTCAAGATACACCTGCAAACAGGGAAGCAATCTGCAATGAACTAGGTATCAGCGAAAACGATACTGTTTTTGTTGAAGGAAAATATACCTTGAAATATCTGACAGAAATACAGGATAAGATCTCAACCGCCATGCAAAAGAAAGAACTTCCGTTTGTGACAAGATCCTGTGTGGACGAAATATCAAACTGTATCCGAATTTCTGTAACTACCGGTGATGAAACACAACTGAAAAAAATACATCAATTCGATGACATAGGCGGAGCAATAAAAGTAGATTATGTTTCCGGAGAAAGCATTTGGGAATAAGGGTTAGACACCGATTATGTTACACTTGCAGCCAAACAACTAATCTATAGCTGAATAAAAGCAAATGAGGCTGTGGCTTTAACAAGTAAGAATCAATCACTTAATGCTACAGCCTCAAAAGATTGACACGCATCATCCAATGTTACCTTTTGCCGCATTGTTCCTTCCATCAGATGCTCCAACATTGTAGTTTTGCCGACCTGTCTCGGACCTACAATCAACAAGCAGCTATAATCCTCACTGATTGCCATGATGCTTTTCTCCAGCGACCTTTTAATATATCCCATAAATGTTCTTCCGTCTAACATACGATTCAATCTTATTATAGACGAATTTGTTCCGGATATCAAATTTTTTATCAATTTTTTCTAAAACCCTAAATCATCCAAATCAGTACAATATAAACTGCATCCTCCAAATTTCTTTTGAAATAATTCATATTTTATACCCGTGCATATCGCAAGCCATGTTATCAACGCAATGCTTTGTTTCGGAATTGTCACTAATAGATAAGTTCGGAAGCTTCCTTTCAGACTGATTCTCTGAGTTTTTATCACTCACCGCTTTTATTTCTTCGTCAACTCTCTGCATTACCTTCTTAAGTTCATCGATATTATGAAGCACATCACCGGCTTCAAGTGAATGGTTTGCCCCCTTGATGCAGTGCATCTCCAGCTGATAAGTCCTGCCTATCCTTATAATATCATCAGGCTTCGCATATGGATCATGGTCTCCATAAAAAACAAGTCCGTTACCTTTCTCTATGAAATTGCTGATATATTCCAACGGTGTAAATAATATCTGCTTAACCACAATACCCTTTTTTCGTGCATAGGCTGTTGCCACTACTGTTCCGATACTCTTCGATAAAAAGAGTATGTTATCCTCCGAGGTAATATCATAATCTGACAGTGCGGCTTCAGTTCTGGTTAAACCTTCTTTCAGAAGTTCAACCAGCCGGCTATGGTCTTTTAATTCTTCTTTGCTCCACTGAAGCCCTGTAAAATCCGGATAAACCAGTTCATAACCATATGACTTTGCAATCTTGCCTGAATAATATAATAAAGGTCTGTCTTTGGTATATCCCACTCCGGGAAATACAACTGCTATTTTTCTCATTGCTAATCCTTCCTTGTCTATCTGTCAGATGAATCCTGCTCTATTATGTTATACAAAAGTCTGTATAATTCCTCTGCCTCTTCTTTTTTCAAAGAAGCACTTGCTGACGCAACCTTAAGTGGGATACTCTTGCATGCTTCTTTCAATTCATCTCCTTTTGATGTGATGCAGATCTGCGTGACACGCTCATCCTCTTTCAGCCGCTGTCTTGTCACATATCCGTTCTTCTCAAAGTTCTTAAGAAGTGGTGTCAGTGTCCCCGCGTCCAGATGAAGTATCTTCCCAAGCTCTCCGACACTGACCTTCTCTTTTTCCCATAAAACCATAAGGACAATATATTGTGTGTATGTGAGCCCCAACGGCTTCAGATAAGGGGTATAGCTGTTCACAATCTTGCGGGCACAGGCATACAGCGGAAAGCATAGCTGATTCTCCAGTTTCAATTGTTCATAAGGTTGAGACATATGTGCCTCCTTATATCAGATCTGCGACACACTTGGCTACTTCTTCCATCTTGGCTGTCGGCTCAAAGCGTGCAACCACGTTACCCTGCCTGTCTACCACAAATTTTGTAAAGTTCCATTTGATATCCGGATTATTTTTATAATCTTTATCAATCTTCTTCAACATTGCCCCCATAGCCAGTGCCTTTGGACCACTTCCAAATCCCTTAAATCCCTGCTGTTCCTTCAAATACTGAAACAACGGAAGTGCATTTTCTCCATTAACATCCGACTTCTTCATCTGCGGAAACTGTGTATTATACTTGAGTGTGCAGAACTCATGAATCTCGTCATCCGTTTCCGGCGTCTGACCGGCAAACTGGTTGCAAGGCACATCTACTACTTCAAAACCTTGATCATGGTATTTCTCATACATCTTTTCAATATCCTTATAATGTGGAGTAAAACCGCAACCTGTGGCTGTATTGACGATTAATACTACCTTTCCCTCATAATCTTTCATGGAAATCTCCTCTCCATTCGGTGCCGTTACTTTGTAATCATAAAATCCCATCTGCTTCGTCCTCCTTACTTGTCATAACACTAGCATTATTGTCAGCCTAATGACAATAATATAATTTAAAAAAAGTAAAAAAGTTTACATTTTATAAAATTATATATCATCAAATATATTTTGTCAATCACCAACAACACTTTTATTTGCAACAGTTGTCCCATAATATCTTCTTTATGTCGAATAATATACTACATAATTTTATGTGGCAAAATTTCCCTTTTTAAATACCTGCATCATTTCGTTTGTCAGGCTATACTCCTGTGGCTGCAATTCAATTTCAGAACGCTCTACCCACTCTGCATAACGCAGCTCATGACTATCCATTTTAATCTTGTCATCCCCTTCCACCTCGCAGAAAAATCCGGCAAGCAGGTCACAGGCCATTCCCCATGGCTGTGATTTATAATAGCGGATGTTTTTCACCTTCAGTCCTACTTCTTCCAAAACCTCTCTCTGCACCGTCTCCTCTAACGTCTCACCGATTTCCGTAAAACCTGCCACAAGTGCATTATGACGATATCCTGTTTGATATTTTGTCAAAAGAAGCTTATCATGATTTGTCACACCTACGATGACCGCCGGATTGATTCTTGGATAAAACACTTCTCCACAGTTTTCACATCTCATGGCCCTCTCCGATGAGTGGTGCATAAGCCTGCTGCCACATTTCCCACAGAACCGGTTGGTATCATACCACTTTGCCAGATGGATGGCCGTGAATGCCGCAAAGACATACATCTTAGGAATACCTGACAAATCTCTGATTTTCCTTATGTCTAAGTATGTAAATCCATTTACATTCTTACCATTATCTGTTGTTAAATCCATAAAATATCTCTCGTCATCAATGGAGAAAAGATACACTAATTTTCCATTATATTCGTACTCGGATACCGTTGGAAAAACACCTTTTCCTGCGTCCTCCCTCCACTTAATAAGCACGCTGTTATCCTTACATGGGATAACAAAATCTTCCTTTTTAGGAGAACAGTTCGGATAATAGTGATTATTGAATTGATGTGGTGCAATATCCTGTATCATCATTACATTCACCTTGCCTATTCTTTTTGTGCTTTATTATACATTTTGCCATGATGCTTGTAAAGTTCATTTCTTTTATTGTAAACGAAGTCCCGTTTTGTTATAATTTTGTTATAATTTCTTTACATAAAATCAGCTTTTGAAAGACAGGTGGTGAAGCAAGGTGATCATTAACATTAATATGAAACAGATCGGTAAAAAAAGACAGCACATTCGTCCTGTTCCTTTAGAATATAAAAACAGCATAAAGACGATAAAGGATTTAATAGCGGAAACCGTCTCAATCCTATTGAAACAATACCAAAAAAAAACGGATGCCAGTCAATCCGGCGAATCTTTTATCCCTGATGCCATCTATTCCGAGGAAGAATTGGACGCATTAGCTGAAATTGGCCGAATATCCTTTGGAATGATGTATAACGGCAAACTCCCTGAGGAACAAAACGCCATTCAGACCGCACTGCAGGCATTTGAGGACGGCCTGATAAGAATTTTCTTAAATGATGAAGAAATCGGAGAAGATACTATCGCTATCAGGGATATTGACCTCGAAAACCCGAGATTACGACAGACGGAAAGTATTAACCTTAGAGAGGGTGACACGATTACTTTTATCAGAATGACGTTTCTTGCAGGCAGGATGTATTAAAATGTCTTATCCAACCGGGATAAAGAGTGAAAAATAAATTTTTCACTCTTGTGTTTGCGGTTCAAATGGACAAGCAAGCTTGTCCACTTGAACCTTGGTGACAAACATGAGATTTATAGTACGCGAAGAAAGCAATTGCAGATTGAGCCTGCTCAAATGCGCAATTATTCTCTGAGCGGGAATATCATAAACGAATTTATTAAATTCGTTTACGATATAATAACATAGGAGGATTTTGTATTTTATGGATGAAAGAGAAGAAAGAAAGATAGCAAATCAATATGAGCAAAAGTTACGACAGGAAACCGACAGTTTCATCGCAGAATTGAAGGGGAATGTCAAAGAATATTTAACCGGGTTACATTCCAACAGGTATTCTGCTTATGTGCACCTCAGTGATACCGGACTTGGAAAGCGCCTTAGCAGTCATTTGTCTGTAGCCGGAGCGAAACCGTCCGATTTTTTCAGAAAAGAAATGCCAAACATGAAAGGCTACATCGCAGATGAATTGGTGAATGATTTTTACGCAAGTATAGATGCACTCTCAGAGTGGCAGATTTCCAGATCGGAATACAGAAGGTCTTTCAGGTCAAAGAATTACAGATGTTATACCACAAGAATTGCGCAGCTTGTCTATGACTATCATAGGCTGTCACAGATGGATGCCACTATTGTTGATCTGATTACCGGTAATGTTTCAGGAGATTTAGGACTGTTCTGTAAATATAACTATTATGGCGGTGTTCCTGAAGAAATCCTTGCCATCCGTCTTGATAACAACGACAGTACTCTTGAAAAAGCCATCGAAGATATCATATATGACAACAATAGCAAGCTCTCAATCAATCTCATTCGTGGTATCGTGATGAGTCACAACGTAAAAATGTACGAGGCACTTGGAAAACTTTTGCTCGCTGCCAGACTTTCCGAGGGACTTCGTCAGGCCATCTGTGAGAATATAGACCGCGGAACAAAAGAGGCATTTTTATATCTCTTTCAAATTATCATGGAGCACAACCTGATTAGATTTTCTTCCGTCATGAGAGCTGCCGGTACCTGGACCGGTCTTCTTACCATTGAATCAAAAGACCTAGACAGAATCAGCCAAAAACAGATTATATCTGGAGCTATGCTTTTGAGGAGGTATATGACGGATTGGAACAGGCTCTCCATCTTGCCCTTGAAGGTACGAAGCACCAGAGGCTGACTGCCTGCTATTTCATTAAAAATGCAGATATTCCGGGAAAGCTTCATCCTGTAGCCGCCAAAATTGTGGAAAACCATTTTGATGATGCGCAGACTATGGCAATTATCTTTACCGAATTTATGGCAGGTGTAGAGAACAACCTATCTAATCTGGTACAGGATATTCGCGGTAAATGGAATGAAACGCCTGATGAAACGAAAGAATATCACCGGGTATATGCCACGATTGACAACTATTTTAAAGACGAGACTGCCTGCAGAAAATATTATGATATCATGATGCAGATGTTAAAGGCGATTCCTAAAAGAAATATAGAATTTGACCAACTGGTATTTAACTGGAACAAGGAAAGCCTTAAAAAATCTGATATTGTTGTCAGACTGGCTTTCTGCGCCAGCGCACTGAAAGACGAGACACTGATTGATGAAGTAACCGAATATCTTGACATGGCCGGAGAGACCTATTCCTCCATCAGAGAGAATATTCTTGCCCTTCTGTGTACCGCACCTGTCACACCTGTTCAGAAGCAATGCCTGATCAAAGCTGTGGCAAATTCTGAATCGTCTACCAGAGTGATGGCGGCTAAACTTGTCAAAAAACTACCGCTTGATGCTGACGATTATCTGCTGTTGGAAGACATGCTCAGACTGAAAAAATCTGATGTAAGAAAAAATGTGATAGAGATGATGAAAAAACGTCCGATATCAGATAAACGTGCTATGGTACAAAGGCTCCTCACCGACAAAGAAGAAGAAAAGCGCACCGCCGGATTGGATATCCTGAATGCGATGAAAGCACAGTCTGAAATTGGTTCAGAGGAGATAGCTGCTTTGGTATCCTGCCTGTCAGAACCTACCACGAAAGAGCAGATTCTCATTAACGAAATATGCAAATCTGAAGCGGGAAGTAATACCTCTGAAAACGGCTTTGGCATTTATGACGATTCTGCCGATTACGAGCCGGTATTAGAAGGTGAGTATTTAGAAGAATGCAAAAAAGTATTTATGGAATTTTTCCCTGCTTCATCTGCATTTGCAAAAGTTGATGATGACACTGCCTCCAACGGCCTCCTTCATTCTGTCAGTTCGAGATTAAATAAGATAATAAAGCATAACACTTCTGACGCCGGTCGCGAGGTAGATTTACTGAAAAAGCTGGATGAATTGGTGGAGGCAAATCGAACGTTAGAATACACCTCACAATTCGGCGATGTCTATTTACTGGGAAATACGGTTACCTATATGAAGGACGCTAACGGTGAAGCTACCCTGCCATTTATGGAATTGTGGGATGGCTTTATTGCAGAGAATCAATGCAATTCCGTTGATTTATTAAGAATGTATCTTTCAGTAAGTCACAGTCATAACGATGATTATGGGTTTTCAGAACATTTTAAGCCTCTGATTACCGGGCTTCTCGGAAATGATTTTCAAACCCTGCCGGAATTGCACCATTATCAGCCGGTATGTGTTCTGACCGGAGAGTTGTTTAGAACATACGGTGAGAAAGAATTGTATACAAAGCTTGCCATTGTGACAGCCTATTATCTGATTCATTATCCAAAGGATTTGGTATATGAATACGAAGTAGAAACCTGGAATCATGAAAAAATCAAGCGCACTAACAGTATTATATTTCATGACAAACTGAAACCGATTCTGATTCATTTAAATATCAATCAAAGAGATTTTCCTTTTAAATATGCATTGGCAAAACGTATGAGTTTTGCGTATGAAGGTGGCAGCTTATCTGTATCCTTACCTGATACCTGTAACTATCTCTCTGCTTATGTAAACGGCGTCATTTCAAAGGATTTCATGTATAAAATGATGATGACACTTCCGGATGCCTTTCGCGACCTTTCTTTGTTAATCAGATTTATCAGAGAATCAAACAAGCAGGTTTCCGGAAGGAATGAAGGACGTTATATCAACAGATTTAAATCTGAGTTAGCCGAAAAGCTGCTGGGACATTCGTTATCAGAAGATACACCGTTTTCGGATAAAGACAGACAAACCCTTGCCATCACAGAGGAGTGTTATGAAAAAATCAGCACGATTGTCCTAAACACAGAACTGGTAAGAGGAGATTCCGAAACAGTATTCTCTAAAAGGATATTCAATCTCAAAAGAGTATATGGTGTGAAATATTTTGTGCGTATTCTCTCTGCGCTCGGAAATGAAAAATTAGTCAGATCAAGCTATTTTAACTACTATGGCGGTGGAAACAGAGCCATCAGTAAGCAGGAAAGTCTCTCTCATCTGTTGCAAAGCTGTATCCCTGATGTACGTGACGGCGAAACGGTAAAACAGCAGGCGGCACTTTTAAAAACACTCTTAAAGGGAACGGATATCACAGAGGCAAGACTAATTGAAGCCGCCATGTATTCTCCGGAATGGATAGCGATTGTGGGAGAATCTCTTGGCTGGGAAGGCTTTACGAGCTGCTGCTATTATTTCATGGCACACATGAACGAATCCTTTGACGCCAAGCGTCAGGCAATGATTGCAAAATATACGCCTCTGTCAGAGGAAGAACTGAATGATGGTGCTTTTGATTTGGATTGGTTTACAGAGGTCTACCATACATTAGGCCAAACCCATTTTGATACTATTTATAAGGCTGCCAAATACATTTCTGACGGTTCTAAACACAGCCGTGCAAGAAAATATGCTGATGCCGCCACAGGAAAATTGGACACCAAGAAAGTAGAAGCAGAAATTAATGCGAAAAGAAACAAAGATTTGCTGATGGCATATGGTATCATTCCCGTAGCGTCCCACGCAATGTATAAGGAAAAATATAGTTTTCTCCAACAATTTTTAAAGGAAAGCAGACAGTTTGGTGCCCAGAGACGTGTCAGTGAGAAAAAAGCCACGGAAATGGCCATCAAAAATCTTTCCATTTCCGCAGGATTTGCCGACGAGACCCGCTTCGTATTAAGAATGGAAGGTGAGATTGCCTCTGAATTGATTGGTTATTTTTCTCCTATGGATATTGATGATGTTACGGTGTATCTTAAAGCAGGAGAAGCCGGCAAAATAGAGATCGTATGTGAGAAGGCAGGAAAAACCCTTAAATCCATACCTGCAAAGTTGAAAAAGAAGGATTATATCACCGAACTTCAAGATGCTAAGAAAACCCTTACAACTCAGTACAGACGAACGAAAAAGCTGTTTGAAGAAAGCATGGAGGAAGAGGCTGTTTTCACAGTCAGTGAACTTTTGGAAATGGGAAAGAATCCGGCGATTACGGGATTAATCAACAGTCTGATATTCAAGTCAGGTGAAAGATTTGGGTTCTTTGATGAATTTTGCGATGCAGACGATTCAGGCACAAAGCTTGTCATCGCTCATCCGTATCACCTGTATCAGGCAGGTGTATGGCACCAATATCAGCAACTCATATTTGACAAGCAGATGAAACAGCCATTTAAACAGGTATTCAGGGAACTTTATGTGAAAACCAAAGAAGAAAAAGAGACTTACCACAGCATGAGATATGCCGGCAATCAGATACAGCCTGCAAAAACCATCGCCTGCCTTAAGGACAGAAGATGGATTGCGGATGTGGAGGACGGTCTACAGAAGGTGTACTATAAGGAGAATATTATCGCCTGCATTTATGCCCTTGCCGATTGGTTCTCTCCTGCTGACATAGAGGCACCTACTCTGGAATGGGTTGTCTTTTACAACAGAAAGACTTATAAAGAGTTAAAAATTGGTGATATACCGGATATTCTTTTCTCAGAAGTCATGAGAGATGTAGATTTGGCTGTCAGCGTTGCCCATGCCGGTGGCATCGACCCTGAGATGTCTCACTCTACAGTTGAAATGAGACGTGTTATCGCAGAATTTACACTGCCGTTGTTCAAGCTTACCAATGTGTCATTGACAGATACACATGCGGTAATTGAAGGAAAGAGAGCCGGCTACACCATTCATCTTGGCAGCGGTGTCATTCATAAAATGGGCGGTCCTATGATTAATGTCCTTCCCGTTCATTCACAGCACAGAGGCAGGATATTCCTTCCTTTTGTGGATGATGACCCTAAGACTGCCGAGATTATATCTAAGATTGTGATGTTTGCAGAGGATGATAAGATAAAAGACCCATATATTTTGGAACAGATATAGCCCTTCGGCGAAGTGAGAGTCTTAGCCCTTCGCGAAACGGACAGTCCTTAAGAAATTTATCTTTCATCTGTATCAAGTTGTTTTATCAGAAAGTGTTACTTAAGATATTTATGATGATAATTTTCATTACTTTGTGATATAATTGGTAAAAATTTTTTTTTACCGCAACCGGAGGTTCAATACCTGCCAACTTGCCGGCTTCAATACACTTGAGCATCCATGCCATAAGAGTTTGAATTGTCACCTAGTGAAAAATCAATGAGTATTGAACAATTTGCAAAGAAAGTGATTACACAGGATATAAAAATATATTATTAAAGGCAGGCAATGCCTGCCTTTTTCACTCTCATTGCTTGTAATATTATAAAAAACAATTCATCTAACTCCTCATGTGCAAAGCAAGGTTTAAATCAATCGTTTTTTCGTTATTCTATTGACATCCACGCATTATAAAATCATCAATAAATTTCATAATCCTATCCAAACTTATCTAATGTATCAGTCCTGTTTTTACGTTCTTTATGACTCTTACGAAAAACCTCTACCGTCCACTCACCTACATAGCTGAATATAATTCCAATAGCAATGCCCACAATCACATCCGAAGGATAATGGACTGCCACATAGAGTCTTGAAAGCGAAATCAAAATAGCAAGAACCAAGACAGGAATCCCCCATCGTTTATCTCCCTTTCTGAATATTGTAAACCCGACTGCGAAAGAACTACTGGAGTGTCCTGACGGAAAAGAATAATCTGTCGGCTTTTTTACCAGTGGATTTAACCCCTCTATCCCCACATAAGGCCTTGTTCTTTTCACAATGTTTTTAATCAGTACATTACAAACCAGAAATTCCTCGAGCAGTGCCACCATACACACGACACCAATCTTTCTGGTAGGCTTATACAATAGCAGAATCAATGTGAGGATTATCCAGAAAATTCCTGCGTTTCCCAGAGTTGTGATAAATCTTAAAACAGGAGTGAGAATATCATTCCTCATATATTCTTTTATCCACAGTAATATCGCCTTGTCAATATCAAATATCATGTTTTTTACCTCTTGTGCAATTATCATTTAAGATACACTCAAGCCATCCTGATAAATAGGTGTGTTCCATACCTCCCAATAGTCATCTCCGTTCATTTTTCTTAAGTCAAATTATAACTTAATGTATAGCATCTGTAAAGGCATTTTCGCCTTACAGGAAACTATTCATAAAAGCATTTTTATACAAGTCAATTTAACAAGACATTGATTTTATTTTGTGGTACAATAACCATTAGATATATGACTATATTTAGCCATCCCAAACTATATTCATAAAAATCAAGGAAAGAAAGTGCTAAGTTATGGATAAGAATTACAAAAAAACATTATTGATTGTTTTGATAATCTTTTTATTAACCTCGCTATATTTTGTTACAGCTATTGTTTGCTATCAGACAGGAAAGAAAGCCGGTCGGCACAGTGTAACTGCAAAAGAAACCGGCAGTGTAACTAATACAGACAATCCTGTTGCTGACCAAAAAACTTCTAATGAAACTGTCAGTGGAATTGTCACCGGACAAAGTAAGCATCCATCAGAGACAGTCTCAAATCCAATGGCGAATTCTTCTGCGGAACAAATGCCGGAACAAGTTGAAGAACATAATGAAAAGACCTACACCACAGACCAAAATGTTCCTTCATCAAAGTATAGCGACACGATTGCAAATGCCCAGACAGGAACACCATTAGCCAGACATGGGAAACTTTATGTCAATGAAATTGATTTGATGGATGAGTATCATCAGCGTTTTCAGCTCAAAGGAGTCAGTACACATGGTTTACAGTGGTATCCCGAATATATCAACTATGAGAGCTTCAAAACGCTGCGGGATGATTGGAGTGCAAATGTGGTAAGACTTGCCATGTACACAGGAGAAGGCGGATATATGACCCGCGGCAATCAGGCACAATTAGAGTCTAAGATTGATGACGGTGTCTCTTATTGCACCCAGTTGGGAATGTACTGCATCATAGACTGGCATATTTTAAGTGACGGAAATCCAAATCAGTATAAAGAGGGGGCAAAAGAATTTTTCAGAAAAATGTCTGAAAAATATAAAAATCACACCAATATATTATATGAAATCTGTAACGAACCAAATGGAGGCGTTTCTTGGTCTGAAGTGAAATCCTATGCTGACGAAATCATATCCGTCATTCGTGCCAACGATAGTGATGCCATCATTATTGTAGGCACCCCCACATGGTCGCAGGATGTTGATGTCGTAGCTGCCAATCCGGTTGCCAATCCGCATAATGTAATGTATGCCTTTCATTTTTATGCGGCAACCCATAAGGATTATTTGAGAAATAAGGTGATGACTGCAAGAAATAACCAGACACCGGTGATTATTTCTGAATTCAGCATATGTGACGCTTCCGGAAGCGGCAGTATTGATTATGATTCTGCCAGACAGTGGTCGGATTTTATTGACAATAATAACCTCTCCTATATCGGCTGGAATCTCTCCAATAAAAATGAGCTTTCTGCCCTAATTTCACCAGACTGTTTAAAAACTTCCGGCTGGAGTATTGATGAGCTGTCTGAAACCGGAAAATGGCTTCGTAAAAGAATACGTGATGATTTTCCGTGATAAGCCAATTGAACTTTTTATCAGTGATGTAATAGTCTGTCGGTTCCACCGCATCATTAATGATGAGATGAACAATCTTCGGATTACACTCTGCAATCCAGTATTTTGCACGTTGCTTATATTCTTCCAACAGAAGATATACCTTTTCACACTTCACGATCTCGTGCAGTCTTTCAATCCATTCGTATGAGGCACTATTTTCCCCGCCTTCCAAAAACATATAAATTGGCTGCATGTCTTTCTGAAATCCACCCTCAATATTTGACCAATACAGTCCGTATCTTCTTGCATACTCCTCATCCACAAAATGCTTCAGGACTTTATCATAAATATTTTTCCATTCGCACATCCCATTCGCGATACTCCTGCATACGTTTCCCTCCATTAAAAGAAAATACTTTTTTTTAATTCTCATCCTTACACTTCCTGCATATTGCCAATGCAATCTATTGCATTTGTTTGCTCGCAATACTGCCACCAATAGATAGTTTGAAAGTAAAACTTTCAAACTTCCAATCATGCCGCCGCAGGCGGCACAAACATTGAATGAAGAATGGTCCATAGAGACATTCTTCGGTGTGAAACTTAGTACTTCTTAGGCGGCGTCTTATGACGCCTTAGAAGTACTTTTCACACTTCTCCTATCAAAACCTGTTTTCCATCAAATGCAAACCCGTATTTTCTGATATTTTCCTCTGTAAATCCCAAATCGTTGAGTTCAGCCGCATAATTTTTTTCTTCTATTTGCCTGAGTGCCGCTTGTACTGTTGCCTCTAAATCCGCTTCGCTTTTTTTCTTTCTTACTTTAAATTCGATGATAATACCGTTCCCCATATTTTGCTTCTTCGGATAAAGCAAAATATCATATCTTCCAAATCCACTCTCCCGATTAGATTTTATAATATAATTTTCTGACATATCAACCATTAAGCCAAGAACAAATCCATGATAAAATCGCTCCGGCTCACTTGTTCTTCTTATCTGCTCATTCTTATCATTCACAGTATTTATACTTTCTTCATTCGTATCATTTCCCTTCCCGCCAGTGTCAAAGCTACTAAATATCTGCACAGTTACCCGTTCCATATACTCGTTCATCGCATCCAAATCGCCTATCAGAAGTGCCTTGATAAAATCATTATAGTTTTTCCTTACTTTTCCGAACCAACCGCTTACCATGCGATAAAACATTTTTTTTACTTCATAGTTGGTAATTGCAAGCTGATATAACGGATATTCATTTTCCGGTGCCTGCTCTCCGTTTTGATAAGATAAAACCTTAAGATAACCGGCGGCCAAAAGCAGGCTCCATATAGCTGTTTCGTCCTCACCAAGTTCACTGTACACAAGTTGTTCATTGATTGGCACCTCTATGGGCTTACCCGACAGCAAATCTTCAAACAGCTGTTTTATATCGGAAGCACCTTCACGGATTAATTTTGCTACCAGACTATTAGAACTGGTATCTGCCCAATAGGTATTCAATCTCTTTTTATCCAGATAGTTAATAATTGACCATGGATTATAAATATCCCTTTTGGCACCAAACACAAATCCATCGTACCATTTTTTTACATTCTCCTTCTCGCCAATCTCCATCTCATCCATTGCAGAGAATACTTCCTCTTCTGTAAATCCAAATGCCGTGGCATATTTATCAGAAGTGGTGGTCACAATCTCCAGATTATTTAAATCTGAAAAAATTGATTCCTTGCTTACTCTTGTAATTCCTGTCATAAGTGCCCTCTCTAAATATGGATTCGTCTTAAAAGTTGAATTAAACAGATTTCTGATAAAGGATGTAAATTCATTCCAATACCCATTAACATAAGCTTCCTGCATCGGTGTATCATATTCATCTAATAAAATGATTACCTTTTTGCCGTAATATCTGCTGAGATAATCTGATAAATGGTGGATTGAAAGCGCTGCATCTACCTCACTCATGTTAATATTAATTCTTTTAAAATAATCAACACTGCTGTCTCCTAAAACATTGCTGTCTAATAAATATTGATGCTGCTCATAAAGGTCTGTCAGCAGACGATATATTTTTTCCATTATTTTTTCATAGGTATTTTCCTTCATGTTCGCAAAAGACAAATAGATAACAGGATATGTTCCTTGTAAATTTCTGTATTTTTCATATTTCCATATGGCAAGCTTCTCAAACAAATCACCTCTATGCTGATATTTATTAGAGAAAAATTTTTCTAACATACTCATATTCAGTGTCTTACCAAAACGGCGTGGCCTTGCAATCAGTGTAACGCTGTCACCATTCTCCCACCATTCTCTGATAAAATCCGTCTTATCAATATAAAAATAATTCTTTTCTATAAGCTCACTATAATTCTGAATCCCAATGGCTACTGTTCTTGCCATATCCTCTCTCCTCCCATCTATCTCACCATACATTGAAAAATTTCATCAATTATCTCACAGTTTTACTATCGTATTAACATATTTGTCTCCACGGTTCAAGCGGACACGTTTACTTCACATCATATCTGCCGTAAACAAATGCCTCATCTGCCTCCATTGAACAGATAAACATATCTATTTCTTTACAAACACCTCTGTTTTCCTCCAGAAATGGTCTTGCATCGGCCATTACCCTGTCAAACAGCAACATAGCGATAAACAAGATAATACAATAATAAGCCAAGTACACCGCCTCCGATAAAGGTACCAAGACCTTGTAACACGCTATTATCGCTCACATATAGCATAATATTACCTAAAATAATAATCCCTAATATCTCATACACCAGGATTCCCCTGATTTTGATACTTTTAGCATAGCTTCTGATACTCTTCTTTACCATATGTTTTTCCGCTTTCTTCTATGACTCATCTAATATACACAGGTTGATGACAAGCTCCAGCTTTAAATCTTTGTATTTTTTTATGAAGCCCTGCCGTTCCATTGACTTGCTTTCAATATCATACCTCAGATTTTCCATCTCATGTTCCAAAGCTTTTTCTCTGCAATTTTTAGAATCCATTTTGCGCAATTATTCCCACAATTTGACATATTATAAACAAATGAACCATCCTTAAGCATCAATGTAAGAACCTTTATGCCACCAGATAGCTCTTTAGGTGTAATTGCGCCAAAAACAGGACTATCTATTATATGAGCACTTATTACCGTAGAACTGTTAACATCCCTAATCATATCTTTAACAAAATAATCTTCTATCCTTTCATGCATGAGCCTAATCTTCATTGTTGAACAACCAAAACTAACATTTTAAATATGTATCAGTATAACATAATATCAAAAATGTAACAATGCGGTATTTCACTGATCTTTTAAATTATTCCAACAAAATGTAATGTCATCTGTTGACACAATCAATACATATTCTCTGCTATAAGGCGGTTCATCAAACCAAAGCCAACATTCAAAAATAACTGACTGATACCCTTTCTTTCTTAAAAGTCATATCTGCCAGTGAGGCATCACATACCAGAATAAATGTATGAAGTTCACCTTCTCTATCATCAATCCTTCCAAACATTCCAACCATATCGTTTGCCGGATTCTCATCTATCTTGATTCCGCCCGTCAAAACAACCTTTACTTTTTCATAATAAACATCATACTAATTTAATCCTCTTTTAATTTATATTAATTGTTATTAAAAATCTAATACATTACTTATTACTCCAATAACAGTCGGACTGAAAAAACTCCTATTGTCCCCAGTCATCTGCATCAATACTCTAAAAGTCGAAAAATTTCCATACTCCCATTGAAATCTAGTAAAATTTCATAATATAAATATTTTTAGAAAGAGAGCATTATCGTTCGTAAGCTTCATTATTTCCACTTATACAATGTAAGCCTGTTATTCAAATTCCCTATCATAGTTCCCAGTATTTTGCTTTTAAGGGTTGATTTCTTCATTTGACTTGAAAAGCTTTTTTCGCTGATCAATTCAAGCCTGCTGTCAAGCGGCAACAAATCTTTACCGGAATCCGTTCCCCATCCAAACTTAGCACTGGTATTTTTGACAGTATCATGCATTTTCTCTTTCATCATCTTTTGGAGCATCAGTTCAACCACTAAGAATCCCTTGTCAAATGTGTCTGTCAGGTTATTAAGAATTGTCTTAATCTCCTCTTTTGAAAAATACATAAATAATCCTTCAGCGACCACAATTGTAACCCTGTCTTTAGGAATCGCCTCCATCCAGTCAGTGTCCAAAACGTTACCTACAAGCATATGTTCACGCTCTGTCTCACGATATACTTTTTTTCTTACCGCAATAGAATCAGGCAAATCAACATTATACCAATCAATACCTCCATTATCCACACGCTCAAAACGATTGTCAAGACCGCATCCAATGTTGATACAAACTGCATCGGGATATTTATCCAATAGCTTTTTTACTGTCTGGTCAAACAGAATTGTTCTTGCAACAACACATTCATGTGTGACTAATTTATCCAGATTTTTGGTATCAATACCAAGCGTTTCTATGATTTCAACTGCCTTCTCATCACAAATTCTGGCCTTCTTGCCCTTTGTTTCATTTGCCCTTACTGCCAAGGGTATGAGTGCCGTTTCCTGCACATCTGAAAGCTTCAGCTGTTCATTATTACTTTGCCTGTCTCTTGTGTTTATGTTGTCACTTTTTGCCGCATATCCGTTACTACTTTCTTTTTGTTCACTATTACTTTTTTCGGCTGTTACAGTATAGACAAATCCTGAAAGCTGTCTGCTGTTGATAACATGAAAGCCGGCATCTTTCATCATTTTAGCTATTCCCTTACGATTCTGTGTATGGCAATCCCCACTTTTCATGAGCTTAAATAGTATATGATTATCAATAAAGCCGCCTATTCCTCCAATTCCTGTATCAGAAAGTATATAAATGCCCCCATCCTTTAATACCCGATATGCCTCTTTCATTGCCTTTTCCTGATAAGGATAGTGGTGAAAACTCTGGCTACAGGTTACCACATCAAAGGTATTGTCATCAAAGGGCAGTTGATTAGAGGTTCCTTCTATAAATGTTGCCTGATTGATATTCTTGCCATTTGCTACCTTAAGCATTTCTGTCGATAAATCAAGTCCATAGTATTCTGCACTAATCTCTTTTGAAAGCATATCTATAAGATAGCCCGTACCACAGCCTACATCAAGCAATTTTTCAAAAGACCGATTCTTTAAATAATCAAATATATCCTGGCAGCTTATTTTTCCTTCTTTTGAATAATACATTGTGTTTGTTTCATCATAAACCGGAGCCTGCTTGTTGAAATGCTCCTTTGACAATTTTTCATAATCCTTCATAAGACTTCACCATATCTTTTAAATACAAGCACCAATCACTTATGTATTTAAAAGGTTCTCCTTTTCTCTTAATTTTTATAATTTTTTTAATTCATACTTGCAACCGATACCGATTCACTGATATTTAGTATGTCAATATGGTATTGTAAAACTGAGTCTCGGTTAGTTTTGACTAACCTATGGTTAGTATACCACAGATTTAGTAGGATTTCAATACGCCAATATTTTTACCCTCATCAGTGAAAATTTTTTGGGTGAAAGAAAGCGAGGAAGCAAAGTGAGGAAGTAGCTGTGACGGGAAGAAGATTGTCTGATAAAAAACAGGAAAGGATTGGGTGAGGAATAAAAATAAGAATAAAAGCCGGATTAAGGAGAAAAATTGGAAATGTGACTTTAATGCTATAAATTATTATAGTCTGGTTGCCGATGTAATATTATGAATTATATTCTTTTTGAATTTTTAAGTATGCGTCAGGAGACATTGCAGATAGAAGATATTTTTGAAAGAGGCATGTATGGGAACAATTGTGAAAGTAAAATGTACAAGCTGCGGATATGAAGAAGAATTGCGGTTGGGCTGTGGAATTCGTGATAATCGTCTAGAACAGGTGTCGGAATATTTTGGCGATAAACAGAAGGAAGAAATCAACAGGTTGGTTAAAAAGAATATAACTGCTTATACATGGAACTACCGGCGGGGGATTGGAAACTGCGAACATTGTAAGCGTTTGAAAGAGATTCCGGTGCTTTTGGTTTTGTCAGAGAATGGGGAAAGAAAGATTATAAAGGGAGATTGTGACTGTGGCAATCATGTCACGGTGCTACTTGACTGGGAGAGCGAGGAAATTTTATGTCCTCGATGTAATCATATCCTATTCAGGGAAGAAACAGGATATTGGGATTAAGGGACCGCTTACTATATACAGAGAGTGACAAGTTGATTAGAAACCGTTCCTTAGAAAGATTGTCAGATACAAGGAGGTATCGCTATGGTAATTCAACATAATCCGGAAGCGGCTAATAGCAATAATGTTTTAGGTCTTCTGAACATAGAACAGACAAAGAGTACGGAAAAAATGAGCTCTGGCTACCGGATCAACAGAGCGGCAGATGATGCGGCCGGTCTTACAATCACGGAGACAATGCGTGCGCAAATCAGAGGTCTGAACAAAGCCTCAACGAATGCGGAAGATGGCATTTCTCTGATACAGGTGGCAGAAGGAGCGCTGAATGAGGTACATTCGCTTTTGCAGAGGGCGAGAGAGCTGGCAGTGCAGGGAGCCAATGATACGAATACATCGGAGGATCGTGTAGCAATCCAGAAAGAGTTGGATCATGTCCGGAAAGAGGTGGACAGGATTGCAGATACAACAGAGTTTAATACGATGGGTGTGTTTTCAAGGAACGGAGCTTCACCACAGGCGGTAAGAGGGAACAGTACGAACGGAACCATCGTGAAAGAGCAGTTTAAGGCACAGAACCTGCCGGATATTAACATTTCCTACAGCTTTTTGGACAGTAACGGAACGAAGATTCCGGTGTCAGCGAGTCAGGCAGTCGGTAATGATACCGCTTATGCTGATTCGGATATGGCAGCGTTCGTGAAGCAAGCTGCAGCTAATGCTGTAAGTAAGCTTGCAGCGGCATATCCGCAGATGATGAGCAGGGCATCGTCCAGTAATGTGAATATTGGTCTGGATTTTTCCAATATTGATGGCGGTGGTGGGACATTGGCACTGGCATCATTGTCCATGTCGGCTGGTTCGACGAGTACAACGATGATGTATTCCATGAAAGTAGATACGTCAGATTATGCCCTTAGTTCATTTGCGTCCATGACAGATGAAAAGAAAGCGGATCTGGCGGCGGTGATAGCACATGAAATGACACATTTGATCATGTATGATACTACGACAGACGGAATGCTTAGTGGCGGCTCTTTTCCAAAATGGTTTGTGGAAGGAATGGCACAGACTTCCAGTGGTGACAATGGCTGGGTATCTTATCAGTTATCACCATCTTCCAGTGATGAGGCGATCAAAAATTACATGTCACAGTTAGATAGCATGCCATACGGTGCGGGTTATCTGGCAACGATGTATTTAGGTCAGGCGGCAAGTGGCAGCAGTACGGTGAACTCAGCAAATATTAAGGCAGGTCTGGATAATATTTTAAAGGATTTGGCGGACAGGAAGGATTTGGATACGGCAATTCAAAACAATACCGGTTTTTCAGGTCTGTCAGATTTCACACAGAAATTTAAGAGCGGCGATGCTTCGTCACTTACTTTTGTCAAAAATTTATTAAATGCCAGAGGCACGAATGGCGCAGGATCTTTATTGGCTGGAAGTCTTAGTACAACGGAAGCGAGTGCCTTTGCACCGTCTGCGTTATCCGGTTCGGCATCTAATTATGTGGTGCATTCTGATAATACAAGGTATGCCAACGCTTTTGGTACGGGTTATACATTTCCGAAGAAGGGTAGCGGTATTGTGACAGGTACCGGAGATAGTGGAGAGGCTTTGAATCTGCAGGTAGGAGCCTTAAAAGAGCAGAAGATCACGTTGGAAAAATACGATGTGTCCAGTGATGCTTTGTTTGGTGCAAATAGTCTTGATGTGTCTGATAATACATTTGCAGGGAATACGATTCAGACATTAGATGATGCAATCGAAAAGGTATCCGGTGTCAGGTCTTATTATGGTGCCATGCAGAACCGGTTGGAGCATGTTATTGCCAATCTTGATAATACTTCGGAAAATGTATCAGCGGCGGAGTCGCGGATTCGTGATACGGATATGGCGCAGGAGGTTGTGACAAATTCCAAGAATAATATTTTAATGCAGGCGGCACAATCGATATTGGCACAGTCAAATCATAATAAAGATGGCGTTTTAACATTGATTGGAGCATAATCTTATGATGCTAATGCGGTTTGGGAGGGTGTCATTCATGTGATTATCATGAATGATATCCTCTCAATTTTATATATTTTCGTTCAGTTCATTGACATGTTTATGAAGTATACCACTAGCCAATTCATAAATTAAAAACAAAATCGGTATTCACTATATGTTGAGGATACCGATTTGCTTCTGGTAAAAGAGTAAAAAGCTCTGATGTATCTACTGGAAAATTCTTTTACTTCTCAATCATCTGAATATTGATATCCACATTCCCCGAAATTCCATCCACTCTTCCCTCATTCGTATATTGCCAATATTTAAAATTGTAGGGTGTCTGTGGAAGTAGTTCATAATCAGCGTACCATATCGGATAGTCTGATAAATCTTCAAGCTTTAAGTTATATGCCTCCCAAAGCATGTTGGCATATACCATAGGCTCATATCCGGCCTCTTTCACTCTATTACAAAATGCCACTGTGTTTTCAGTGAATTGTTCACCTGTGACATGATCCGTCCTTGCCACATCATCCAATATACTTTCAGGGTCATAAACGACAGGCAAGGTTATATGATATGCGCTGAGGTGAGCTAATACAAATTCGGCTTCTTCGATAGCCTCCGCTTCATTAACTGCCTGTGCAAAAAAGTAAACACCAACCTCAAGCCCTGCCTTCTTTGCACCTTCCACATTATTTTCAAATTCCCCGTCTAAAGATATATTTCCTTGATGATGGGAAACATCCACACCAAGTCTTGCATAAAAGCTTTCGTCATTATAAGAGAGTTTGTCTCCCTCTCTTACAAATTTACTTAAGTCATATGAATGCTTTTCTATATTAGGATTGATTTCTGTTTCATACTCATTTCCAAACACATCAACAAATTTTAAAACTTCTCTATCCTGATTTTCAGCTATAGCATCTTGGTCAGTTTCCGTATTTTGCTGTGCATAATTTTCATCCCGTTTTTTTTCTTCCTCTGTCATATTTTCATTAGAGTTTTCTGCAATTTTTAAAATCCATTTTGCACAGTTATTGCCACAATTTGACATATTATAAACAAACGAATCATCCTTAAGCATCAATATAAGAACTTTTACGCCACCAGATAACTCTTTCGGTGTAATTGCTCCCAAAACAGGACTTTCTATCACATGTGCACTGATTACTGCTGAGCTGTCGACATCCCTAATCATGTATCCTTTCAGGCATGAACCAACTATCCGGTTTTATCTTTGTCCAATTTACAGAACATATCTTGCCACCACAAACTCCTATGCCACTTAACGAACAACTCCATACCTTCCCCTGACATCATCAGATTCTTCATCAAGTGAGCAATTAAACCACATTCCTTTATTTTTCAGAAATTTTTCTTTGCCGCTTATTTATTATCATCCTTTCTTATCAGAGCAATTCATTGCATATATTACAATATTTTTTCCATCCCAATCTTTTGAGGAACCAGACCACATTTTTCGTAAAATTTCATTGCGTTCTCATTGGCTGACCATACATTAAGTGTTACATTATAACAGCCTATGCTTTTTGCATATTCTAACACAAAATCATATAATGTACTTCCAATGTGCCTTCCTCTGATTTTTTCATCCACACACAAATCATCGATATACAATGTCTTTATGTCAGTCAGAATATTGTCATTGACATATTGCTTCAAGATACAAAATGCATATCCAAGCACATAATCCTTGTCATCAACACATACAAATATAGGTGTCTGATCATTACCAATAATTCCCATCAGCTGCTCCTCTGTGTATTTCGTTGCCGGTCCTTTGAACAAATCCGGTCGTCCCACATGATGCACCATATCAACCTGCACCAGTAAATCTATGATTTTAGGCATATCTTTTCTCTCTGCTCGTCTTACTTTGTTCATTTGTATGTTCTCCTCCTTGCATATCATCTTTCAAACAATTTTATCAATATCATCTTGTACTTATTTTTGATTCCCTCATGCGGATGCTCACGTAGTGGAAGATTAAACTGGGTTTCCCCCATCAGAACGGTGGACGGATGCGTAAACTCCCTAAATCCCCATTCTCCGTGATAAGCTCCCATACCGGAATGCCCTGTTCCATTAAACGGTACTCCCTTTACCATAATATGCAGACATACTTCATTGATACAACCTCCACCATATTGTCCTGTCGCCATCACCTGCTCTGCCCATTTTGTATCCGCAGTAAAAATGTACAGCGCAAGACCATGCTCCCTGTCAGCAATGGTGTCCATGATTTTTTCAATCTCACTGTCCTTATATGGCACAACGGGAAGTAATGGATTAAACAATTCATGCTTCACAATCTCCTCATCTATGTCTACCGGATAAATAATGGTCGGTGAATACTTCAATGTATCACTGTTGCCATTGCCACCAAATATAATTCTCTCTCTATACCTCTCTGCCTCATCAGCACATTTTTTATACGCATCCTTTGTGATTAATCTCGGATATTCCGGATTTGTAACCGGAGCATTTCCAATCTGCCTTATGAATTCTGCCTTCAATTCTTTCAAAAACTCCCCGGCTATTTCTTCGGAAACGGCAATCTGATTGATATTGATGCATATCTGTCCGCTATTGCACATCTTAAAAAATGCGATCTTTCTGGCGGCGTCCTTTATATTGGCATCTTTTCTGATGACACACCAATTGCCTGTTTCACCACCCAGTTCCAATGCAACAGGTGTCAGATTTTTCGCAGCCTCTCTCATCACATGCATGCCAACCTTTGGTGAACCTGTATAAAATATTTTATCAAAGCGTTCATCGAGACATAAATCAGCCACATCATGTCCGCCATCAATCACCGTTACATATCTGTCCGGAAAAATCTCTGCAATAATTACCTTAAGCAGCTCTGTAGAATGGGTTGATTTGGAACTTGCCTTGATAACCGCCGTATTTCCACCTGAGATACTTGCCGCCAACACCCCTAAAGATAAGAGAAATGGGAAGTTAAAAGGGCTGATGATCAAGGTAACGCCGTATGGCATCTTGTACACTTTCGTGACAACACTGGGAAAACAGGTAATGCCGCTAAAATGCTTCTCCGGCTTTGCCCATCTTTTTAACCCTCTCATCATCTCATTAATTTCCAGAATAATCGTCCCCACATCACAAAAGTAGGCCTCGGCCCTGCTTCGTCCTAAATCTTCATAAAGTGCTTTTTCAATCTCTTTTTCATAACGGACTACTGCTTTCTTAAGCGCCTCCAACCGCCTTATCCGCCAATCAATATCAAACGTTTTTCCTGTCTTAAAAAACGCTCTCTGTTTCTGTACAATAGTGTGTATTTCCTGCTTTGTCCACATAACCTTGCTCCCTTCTGCTATTTTAGTTTCCCATTTCACTCTTTTCACTGATATCCTGATTTCTTTTCATCATTATATCAAAATTATCCGTTATATTCTACATCTATTTACAGTTGTTCAGAGACGGAGCGTAGTACAAAAAAGTGTGCCCTGACAGGCACACTTACTTCAAGAGAATTTGTCCGCCCTCTATGACATGGCTACCTTTCCGTCACTTATTTGTATGATTCTCCCCGCCCGATTTGCGATTTCCATATCATGTGTAATGATGATTACCGTCTTTCCCATGCTATTGAGTGTCTGCAATACATCTATGATTTCTCTGCCGGTCTGCGAATCCAGTGCTCCTGTGGGCTCATCTGCCAAAATGATCTTCGGTTCATTTACTAAAGCCCTTGCAATTGCCACCCTCTGTTTCTGACCACCGGATAACTTACTGACAGTCTTTTTGGATAAATCTGCTATATTGACTAATTCCAAGGCTTTTGCTACTCTTTCCTTCCTGTTATGTCTATCTTTTGAAAAATATAAAGGAATCATAACATTCTCCTCAACGGTATACTCATCAACAAGTGCAAAATCCTGCATCACAATGCCAATTTCTGCATTTCGTATGGCTGCCTTCCTGCTGCCCCTGATCTTACTGATATCCATCCCATTCAACTCATATTTTCCCATCTCAAAACTGTCTATGCAGCCTATCAGATGCATTAAGGTTGATTTTCCTGCGCCTGATTTCCCTATAATTGATACAAATTCTCCATCTGTGATTGTCAAATCAACATCCCGCAGTGCATAAAATTCATTGTCCCTACCTTTATGATAGACCTTTGATACATTTTCCATTTTTATCATTGCCGTTCCTCCCGGTATTTCTATCTCTTAACAGTCCTGCTGCTTTCATAATAATCATTCATCCTTTAAGATATCTACTGGTGAATTTTCATGCATGACCTTGCATACCATCAGCAATGACACAATAATGATGGCAACACACATCAATATAATAAATCCTGCCTGTCTCGCATGAATTTCTGCGTATACCCTTCCAAATATACCAAAAAGTCTGAGTATATAGATGATAACCACACTCAAAAAAAATGCTGCTATACAATTTATGATCATCTCAAAAGTGACAAATATCATATTGTGATACCAATTCATTCCACATAGATATAATTTTGCAAAATACTTTGTATTCAATGCAGTTTTTACAGTATTAATCCCGATGATTCCCAGGCACACCAGTATGAATGCGACCATCACAAGAGGTATGTAAGAAACATAAAGACTTCTCATCTCCCGCCTGCTCCTCTTCGATATTGCTCCTAAATCGTTTATTTCACCTATGTTTCCTTTTAACCCCGAAATCTCACTGTGATAATCATCAAGCACCTCTACATTGTATGACATTTCCTCCTCCGTAATACCATCTTCAAATCTGATAATCGGCTTATATAACCTTGTCACTACGCTATCTTTCCATTTATCATATTCTTTCATATTGGTAATCAGAACGATTCCATCTAACTGCTCATAACTGTATGTATCGAACATCTCACTAAATTTAAAATCACTGTGCAAATAAACTTCCGTGTTATATATTTTCTGTCCATCACTAAACACTCCTGATATATAAATCTGCCTCTGCTCCTCCTCTCCATTCTGACTTGTTACACGTACCGTTATCACATCTCCCGTCTTAATTCCCAAATTATTGTTTGAAATAACAGCGCTTATCATATCTTCACTCTGCGGATTCTCTCTAAGCCACCCGCCCTCACTTAATACCGGCTTGAAATATCTTTCCACTCTTTTATCATAAACAAGCATCTCAGCTACCTCATTATCATTTAAGCTGCAATAGGTAACACTGCCGGCGAATACCTTATCTACCCTTTGCAAGCTTTCGATACATTCATCATCAACCGTGGCTCCATAGATCCCTTTATCTCCCATATAAGGCTTTAACATCCGATAGATCCTTGTCTGCTTTTCCATTGTACTGATCAGTATCACAGAGGACAGTATCATAGAGATGAGCAGTATAATAGAAAAAAAATTAAACCACTTATTTTTTAAATATTCTTTTACACTTAGTTGAATCATGTTGCTCTCCTTAGCATTTTTATTATATTGTCATCGGAACAAATAAGAGTAATAACGGAAGTAACCACCATCACACAAATCATATAGACAACCGACAGCTTGCAATATACGGACATCGAAAATGTTTCTGTGACATTATGATATAAGTTCCTGAGATAATTTTCCATCAATAACCGAAATATCAAAAAACCTGCTATCATATTGAAGCTGCTTACGATAAAAATTTCTGTCTCATTAATGATAAATAATTGTCGTTTGACAGCACCATTCAGTGCCAATACTGCCGCCTGCTTTTTTCTTTTATGAATAATATAGGCATACAAAAAACCGGTATCAAGTGCAATACCTATGCCAACAACTGCCGCAAAAATCATAAAAGAATTAAGCGAAATCAACTCCTCTTCATCCTTAACCGCAAAATCATCCACCTGCACATGATCTCCAAACACATCTCCCAGTGTATCTTTAAAAGCAAGATAATCGCTTTGCCTTGGCAGTCTTTTAAAATTCAAAATAATCGTATAAACGATAACATCATCCGGACAGGCCGTAAAAGCAACCTCCAGAAATTCAGACTTCTCCTCAAATGGTCTCTTAACAATGCCGATGACAGAGTATTTCTCACCAAACAGGCTGATTTCCTCGCCTAATTCCCCTATATTTTCACCTGCAACTACATTGGCTGACTGATTAATTTCTTCATCACTCATGAGCCGCCCCTGATCAATTTTCATATTATCCTTTATCGTTTTAGAAAAAGAAAATGCTCCCTTACTATATTCATTATGAATATTGACCATGATCCTATCACAGCTTCCCATGATATAAAAGTAATCAAGTCTGTCCTCTATGCTCTTAAGTACCTCCGGGAGACATTTCTTTACCTCTCCCATTCTTACTCCATCAAATCCCGCAGAAATCGTATAACTTTCTATGGTTAATTCCTGCTTTGCCTCCTTATAGTTACTAAATATTCCATAAACCAAATAAATGGACATAATTGCTGTTACTTGTGAAAATATAACAATATAAATGATAATATTACTCTTTAACTGACGGATAATATTCTTAAATATAATATGAAGCATGATATCTGTCTCCTATTCCGGTCGTTGATTAAAAAGAATAGAAATTGCCAAAGCAATTTCTATTCTACACTATAATTGATAGTGTCAATTCATTATTCAGATATTGCCGTGTTTCAATATAAAAATATTTATTCCCACCAGAAGTATTTGTAACAGATGTATTCGCCTTTAATCCATTATTGTAATAAGAACCTGCTACATAATTTCCAACACTTCCATTATAATTTCTGCCAGCACCTTGATATGACGGATTACCTCTTTCTTTGCCAGACGCTACATGCGTTCCTGCATATACAGATATCGATGATAGCAACACAAATGTAAATACAGCAGCCATAAATTGTATAAAATTTTTTTTCATAGCTAATCCTTCCTTCCATAAATAATTTCAAATATTGTTTGCAACCAATATCTGTCATATGTAAAAGCTTTTTACATCAATATACAATATTTCAGTGCAATGTGTAGTCTAATTATATTTCATGATGTTATACTTTGTCAAGCTATTTTTAATATGTATATATGATAAAATTATAAACTATATTATAATTGTATCACAAAAAAATATCAAATTTTGAACTTGTAAAAAATAACACCCTCAAATGTAAAAAATAACCTATTAAGTTTTATCCCCACTCTGTCAGTTTCCCTTTATCCTTATCATCATCCGTTAATATAGCAACATTATAAAAAAACTCGTTCAATCTATGCTATAAATTGATAGAAACCTACTACAGGAGGACACAAAACCCGTATTTCCGCAAGTAAAATTCGCAGAAATACGGGCTATTTTCAAGTTTTCTCAACTTATCAAAGAGTTTTGTCATATTTTTAGAGAAGTTAAGGCTGCCACCCAATGATGGCTGCAGATATTTTATTTAAGGAACAACCGTTACTTCCTCATCAAAAAGAAACTTATCCCGATTCTCTTTTCCAAAATCATTGCTGTCATATATTGCAATTCCTACTTTTATTTCACTGATTTTATCGATGCCGTCAATTCCTGCTAACGAATCATCTGTCGTATCATACGACATCGTGAAGAGACTGCACTTTCCTTTTGTAATATATGTCATACCATCCGAACCAATCTTCTGTATCCACAATAAAATCCTCAATCACTAATTTAATAGCTTCGTTATCCACTAATGTTACATTTTTAGCTCCCTCACTGCTCTGCCCTGCTCTTCCTGCTGTTTCATTGCTGTCCTGTTCAGATTTCTTCTCCGTCTTGTCTGACTTACCGCAGGCTGCCAGACAAAATACGGAATAAATGTTAACTTTTATACGATATTCTCTCTATCGTGCTATCATCCTAGAAATAAATCTGCCAAATGTATGCTTATCCTCAATGTTCTTCACGTAAAAAGTAAATATCTGCTAATATAACCGCCGATTCCTCCAAATCGTCTTTCCCTTTCCATGCACATATCCATCGAACCACCGCGTCATACGGCATATATCCTGATGCAATAAGTCCTTTTATTCTCTCATAACAAACGGATGAAAATTGCAGTACAGGCAATATCCTGTCCCCGCTGCGGACATACAGTCTGTTTCCTTTAAGGGCCAGATGCATCCCGCTTCTCATTCGCAATATCAGTTGTTTTTTATCCTTGAAAAAATCAAGATACACATCTCTATAGGAAAGCTGCAATGTCAGTTCAGAAGGGGCAGGGTAATTCTTGGAATCGTTCTCGTATGACGATGCAAAATTGATAAATTTGTCAAGAACATTTCTGTTATAATGAATATGAAGCAATTGTTTTGCTCTTGTCATTCCGACATAAAGCTTTCTTTTGTTCTCATCGGATTTTAAATCTGCATTGTCAAGGAGCATAAAAACATTATCAAACTCTCTGCCTTTTGCCTTGTGCATGGTGGAGACTGTAATAATCCCCTGCTCACTCTTATAAAAATCTTCTATTTTTGATTCATGAAGAAACATCTCAAAATCCGTTCGGTATTTTCTCTCATTGATTGCGGCAAATGTATTCAGGATATCAAGAATAATAGGAAGACAGACACTTTTTCCATACTGCTTTTGTAATAGATCAGTCGCCAGCTCCCACTGCTCATCACTGATAACAGGTGAAGTATTGATATCATTCAGACACTTCATAAAATAGCGCATCTCAGCTATATTGTATGTATCAAATCCGTCAATGGACTGTATCAGCTTTGCAGGTATCTTTTTCTGTTTCAGGATTCCCAGTATCATCAGAGCTTCCTTATTTTTGCTTGTAAGAATGCAGGTGGTTCCTGATGCATTAGCAGCCATCAGATCACCCACTACAGCAAGCTCCATACGTTGACCGTGTTTGATAAGCTTTACTTCTCCTTCCTTATTCGAAACTGCTATAATATCTTCCGTTTTCATTCTTAAAGAAATTTCCCTGACAAATCTGTTGGCAAACGATACCACGCTTTTACTACTTCTATAATTCTCAATCAGGGAATACTGAAATGCATTATATTGCGTGATCAACCCTTTCAGGTATTTTGAATCAGAACCCCGGAACTGATAGATATTCTGGTCATCATCACCCACAGCGATTACACGCATATCTTCGTTACGTTCCATAAGCGCCCGCACTAATCCAAATTCACAGGAATCCATATCCTGTGCTTCATCAATCACAAGAACTGTCTTTGTTATTCTACCTAAATCAACATCTCCACTACGCAACAACTCCACCGCATTTTTTACGATATTATCTGATTCTTTGATATTACCAATCTTTCCCAACAAATCAAAGCAGTAGGAATGAAATGTTTTGATTTCCACAAAATTAGCCGCATTTCCTATCAAATTATAAAGTCTCTGTTTAAATTCAATGGCAGCTGCTCTTGAAAATGTCAGCATAAGCAACTGCTCATGTTTTACATCCTCCAGCAGAAGCAAGGATGCCAGTTTATGTACCAATACCCTTGTTTTTCCACTTCCGGGACCGGCAGATACAACAATATACTTAGAAGTATTATCCTGAATGATTTCAAGCTGTCTTGGTGAAAGTGTCTCAAACAACTGCCTGTATTTTTCCGGTGTGATGTTTCTCTTAATTTCAGCCCCCCTGTCTCCCGCAAAGTAGTGCGCCAGAAACTTTTTATAGTCCATCTGAAAATAATCATTAACAAACTGAAGTGCTTCATAATAGCTTCTTACCATCATATTTGCATATTCCCCAACAATATGGATCTGCTGTATCTTTTGCTGATAAAACTCATTCAATTGTCTATAATCTTCCTGTTTATATCTAATCTTATTATCTAAAATCAGCCTGCGTATATTCATTCCGCTGTATAGAACAAGGAAGCCTCCCTCCAGCTTGACAGCACTGATTTTCGACAGAAAAAGCAGTGCTTCTTCTGTCTCCTTTTCCGATATTTCGTTGCGAAACTGACTCCGATATGCATTCATCAGTTCAAGGATGGAAAATCCGACAAGTACTTCCTCTTTTTCACCGTTATTGACACTGCTGTTATGAAACAGATACCAGATGATAAATTCTGCAATCTGGTAACTTTTCAGCCGCTTTTCTTTCAGTTTATCCATGCTGTATTTAGGAACTATCGTTACTCTGTTGGTACCGGAATCCTGTTCTTTTTGAATATAACTTTGTATCGTCCAATAATAAAAGAGCAGTTTAATCCCATTGACCGAACTCTTGCTGACACCATTGGCAAGTGCTGCTTCATTGAGTTCTTTATAATTCATACAAAGCTTATCAGCGTCGATATACCCCAGCATAAACTGTTCAAGCTCCTTAAACCTGCGCAGAACCAGCATTGACTTATTTATGTTATCTTTTTTTTGAATATAAGCTGTCATATCTTTTGTGTCAGCAAGAATACCATCCTCACGCATTTGATGAATGGCATGTATGATACCGGATTTTTCAATACCAAGTCTGTCTGCAAGATAATCTACCCTTGATTCTGCATCGGCATTGCCCGCCTGAGAAATGCTTTTACTGGAGATTAATGATTTGATGATTCTCTTGGCAATCACCCGCTCTGCTCCGCCTTGAAATCTGAATGATTTGTCAATCTTTTCAGAAGCTTCTGTCAAATTATTGACAAGTATACTGGTTGCATATACTTTTGGAACATTTTTGCCACGTTTGATATATCCTGCATTTTCAAGCGCCTGTATTGCCGTCTTTACTCTCATTTCAATATCAGCAATACTTTCGTCCCAACCTGCCTGTCTTGCCACTTCAAGAGGAGAACAGCATACCTCCTTATGAACTCTGGTAAGATCTTTTATTGCTCTCCATACCTGCTGTATTTCACTAATGCTAAGCTTTGTCTGATTTAAAAGCATAAAATGTTTGTCCAGATCACCATCATTGAACAATACATAGCATTCTGCCTGCAAGTTCTGATCCCTTCCGGCACGTCCTGCCTCCTGTACATAGTTTTCAAGAGAATCAGAAATATCATAGTGAATGACGAGCTTAACATTCGCTTTATCCACTCCCATACCAAACGCCGAGGTCGCAACAATTATCTGAATTTCATCGTTAATAAAAGCTTCCTGATTTTTCTGTTTTTCACTGCTTTCCATTTTTCCATTAAAAGCTCTTGCCCTGAATCCGTCTCTGTTCAGCTTTCCGGCAAGCTCTATGGTTCGCTTCGTTCTTGATACATAAACAATCGTAGGACATTTTTTCTGCTCTATCAATGAGCGAAGTGTTTCGTATTTTTCTTCATCTGTCTCCTTATACAAAACCTCATAGCGCAGATTGGTTCTTGAAGCATTCGTGGCAAACAATTCAAGCTCTATATCAAGCTTATTCTTGAAATATTCCTTAATGTCACTGATGACCTTCTGCTTTGCAGTTGCTGTGAAGCAGGAAACGGGTATTTTACAGTTATTTCCTTTCTTCTCCTGAAGCTCCCTGATAAAATCACCAATATAGAGATAATCCACACGAAAATCCTGTCCCCATGCAGAGAAACAGTGTGCCTCATCAATAACAAAACGGTCAATATGACGTGATAAAAACAGTCTCTCTATTGTGACAGACCGCAGCGACTCCGGAGAGATGTACAAAATTGATGCGATTCCTGACTCAACTCTTTCGATTGCTTCTGCCCTTTCAATGGGACTTAACAGACCATTAATCGTAACTGCTTCGGCAATTCCCCGTTTTTCAAGATTATCCACTTGATCCTTCATCAGTGATTGGAGGGGCGAAATAACAACAGTTAATGCCCTTTCCATTTCACCGGACATCAATGCCGGAATCTGAAAAGTAAGCGATTTTCCTCCACCTGTGGGAAATATGGCAAGTAATGACTTATGTTCCGCTGCTGCCTGTACCGCTTTCTCCTGCAAGGGTTCACCGTTATATGTCCGAAATCCCTGATAACCAAAATATTTACTCAGATAGCTTGTGGGATTTAATTTTGCTTTGCAATATCCACATTCATGACAAGAGGTATTTCTCAGCCTTCTTAAAATTGTATCTACTTTTGGATAAGTTAGTATCACCCATCTTGGAATGAGTGAGTGCTGCTCTGTAGCAGAGATTAAGGCGATACAATAAGCTAATTCAACCGGTGATTCTGAAATGAAGTTTGTTAGAGATGCTTTTTCACAAATCTGACCTGAAAACCTGACCATTATTACCTTTTCAATGTCAACTTCTGCCGAAAAATCAAGATAACTGAAAAACCCCGAAAAATACGGACTGTCTTTGAGAAGCATATAGTAGATTAGTTTTAGTTCCTTATCAAGTCCTGCAAATGCATTGACCTCATCGTAAAATAATGTTCTTGCCTTTAACGCATCATTCAGCGGATTATTCAATTCTTCTGTCTGTAGTTTATCATCTTTTACTAAAGCATGATATGGCTTGTTCGGGAACATAAGAGGAGACAGATATAGTGTATCGATATACTTGATACCGGCAGGAACTTCAATATATTTTAAATCATGATTAATGATGTTATGACCACAAAGATATTCCGATTTTAAAATAAACTCATGAAATTCATGAGATGAACCGGTATGAATTTTTTCATCGTTTTCTTTCACAGCTCCAAAATCATAGACCTTTTGATCTGCTTTGCTGACTTCAGTATCTATAAAACTGACATGCTTCATGAATTACTCCTTATTATTATCCCGTCCCTCTGACCAAAAAAGATACATCTTCTCTTTCATACTATGATACTGTATCCGTTCAGTCACGAGGGTAATATTACATTATTTAACAACAAATACCAACATTTTTACATTCATCAGTATAACATAATATTCCAAACGTAGCAACAATAGAGTTTCAGCTATTTTTCATGGTAACTACTCAGCACCCCAAGTCAAAGAATGCCGCATTCCCAGACTGTGGGTGGTCAGAGACGCTAAAGCATCTTGGTGCAGGTTTTACGAATGCCGGTTAAGGTACCTGTGGATAGTAACACCTACCATCCTAAATCCATCAGCCAATGATTCAATCTTCTCTCTCTGTCGTTCTCGGATATCCCGTCCTCTGTCGGTGCCACATACTCCCCCTTGATATTGCCATCCACAATGTATAACACTCTTTTACATTTAGCAGCTACCTTGGCATCATGGGTGACCATCATGATGGTCGTTCCCTCGCTATTTAACTTTACCAGTTCTTCCATCACCTCCCTGGAGGAAGACCTGTTAAGAGCACCTGTCGGCTCATCTGCAAATAACAATTTCGGACGGTTCATCATGCTGCGGCAGATACAGGCTCTCTGAAGCTGTCCTCCCGATACCTCATTGATATCATTGTCGGCCACATCAATAATCGAGAGCTTTCTCATAAGCTCCTCCGCCCGCTCTACCTTTTCCTTTCTGCTTTCATCAGACTTCTTACTCTCTATCGCCGGTAGAAGAATATTGTCCATGATGGTAAGATTCTTCATCATATACATCTGCTGAAAAATGAACCCCATCTCGTCAAGACGTACCTGTGCCATCTCATTGGCTGTCAGTCCGGTAATCTCTTTTCCGTCAAAAAGCACAGTGCCGCTGGTAGGCACATCCATACCCGAAACCGAATACAGCAAGGTGGATTTTCCGGAACCGGACGGTCCCATAATCGCCACCATATCCCCTTCCTCCAGTTGAAAATTCACATTCTTTAACACATTATTCTGTCTTTTATCAATCACATAAGTTTTACATAAATCTTTGACTTCTAAAATATTCGCCATCATTTTTCTCCTTTATTCTATTTTATCCTTATCTTTTTCTTTATCACTATTATTAAGTTCTTTAATGCTATATGCTCCCTGCTTCATGTGTCTGTTATACCAATGAATATATCTAATGTAAAAAGATATAGTTCCCGAATCAGAATATATGGCTTCACGATTTTTTTACTCTATATTAACAATATCCCTGCTGCTGATTTTCTTTGTATACAGAGCTGTCATAAATGCCGTCAATAAGGTAATCATTAAAATAATGCCCGGATAAATCACTACCAGTGTCAGGGGACTAAAATAATACTGTACATGGATGGCACCCATCATCTTCCAAATAGGGTCACACCAAAGTTTTGTCACCGGTATGGTAAGAATCACTGCCAAAAGTTCTGTCAGAAAAGCCACAATCATAAACCGGTACACATGCCATTTAATAATGGTACTGTCTTTCAATCCAATCGCCTTTAACAGTGCAATCTGTCCTGTTTCATCTGAGATAAAGCTTCTCTCCATCAAAATAGTGACTAGAACTACCACTACCACTGTAATCAATAATAGCAGCTTACTCACCGCGTCCATGGTGTCAACCACACCGATACAATCTGCACAATACCCCGCAGCATCAAGCACCCCTTCAATATCATAAAGTTCTTTAATCTTACCAATCCTTTCCCCGATGACCTTATCATTTGGATGATCATCAAAATCAATCAGAAATGCCATAAGTGCACTGCCGTACCTCATATCTGTGGGTGCATCCTCGTGAAGTCGGATAACCTTTCCTAACTGATTCATCGTCTGGAAATAAGCCACCACTTGACATACTCGCTTTTTTCCACCAAAATCCACGATAATCTTATCACCAAGCTTTGCTCCCAGAGTCTTTGCAATGGATGGTGTGATGGCAATCTCATTGGCATTTTGCGGGGCAGTCCCCTTCGTATACTCATATTCCGATGTCTTCACTTCCGTATTCTGCTGGAATGTTAACGTATAAGACTTTCCCTCAAACTCACAGGTATATTTATACCATGTCTCCATACTGACCTTTCCGGGCATTCCCGCTTCTTCCAGGTCATTCTCTATCTCTCTGTATTTCTTTCTTAAGGTCTCATTTCCTTCTTTGCTCAGATATTCCATTTTTACCAGCTTAGAATCATTAATATACACATCTGCTTCTTTTCCAAAGGTTTTAATGAGATTCTTACTTTTCATTGTGTCCACACACAGCACTACTCCCAGCACAAACAACGAGCATAGCAGGAATGATAAAATAATGGTCATAAATCTTCTCGGTGCACTCACCACATCATTGACTGCCATATATAGCGAACTTCCCGTGTGGGCTTTTCCCAGACGATATCTGCTTTTCTGCCTGTATCGTTCCCCTGTCTGTCCGTTTCGGATGGCATCTACCGGTGTGGACTTCTTCACTCTTCCTGTACAAAGATAGGCAAACCCCATCATCAGCAGAATGACAGTCAAAGTTCCTATGACATTCATCAGAAAACCGTTGTCATTACCCAATACCATTTTCACTGAAACAGATCTCATCAGCATATTGCCAAAGGGAAAGCTGAAAATCATTCCAATGATACCACCGACCACCGCCATAGCCAGATATTTCATCATATACAGGCTTCGTATTTTTCTGTTTTTGATTCCAATGGCCTTCATTACACCGATTTCCCGAAACTCCTCATTAATGGTAAAGGTAATCACAAACCTGAGAATGACAAAAGATACAATAATCAGGCAGACACTCAGCACCAGTACCAGCACCGCCACAATCATATCCATCACATACGTCATCTTTAACATGGCTCTGTCTCCATCAAACATAATGTGAGAGGCTTTTGTCAGTTCCGAAGATAATGCTTTGATATTATCAGAATCAACATAAAAAACAGTACCTGCGTATAATGCCAGACTCTCGTCCTCTGCAAATACCTGATAGTCTTCTTCACTGATCAGCAACCGGATATTACCCATCATTTCCGAACCTAAAAGGGCATCCTTGATTTCTCCTGCAATCTTGAATTTCATCATTGTATTTCCAATATCAACCTGTAACTCTTCTCCGACTTTCAGATGGTTTTTTTCAAAGAAACTCACCGTCATATACACCTCGCCCTGATGTATCTGCGTCAGTTCACTGTTATCCGGCAGAAAATAGTGAATACCCTTGTCTTCAATGGACTGAAGAAGCATTAAATTATTCTTTGACTCCACCTTCTTTCCATTGACAGCAATATTGTCTCTATCCACAAAATAAACCTGCTCTGTCCTGTATCCATCTACATTTTCTGAATGAGTCAATATCTCGTTAACGCCGCCATCTCCATTCTGTGTGATAACGACATAATCTCCTAAGCCTGCCTTCTCAAAAAAATATTCTGTTCCATTCATCACAGTGATGACATTGTTCAGACCACTGGCGACAAACATGGATGCCAGTATGGTAAACAACAATAAGATTACGTTCATCGTCTTTTTTCTTTTTAAATCCCGTTTTAAAATATGAAAATACATGTAAAACTCCTTTTTTCGGTTACCAGCTAACGGTTGCCGGATGACAACTGCTGAACCCCGAATCAAATACTATATTTTTTTTGAATGATACGCTTCATTCGTGTTATCCAAAATATATCATGGCAATTATTAAATAATCCTTAAATCATAACCTCAAAGCCTTGCATCGAGGTCAAGCATGGCAATCTGTTATTATTATATCATGAGCTGTTACATTTTTTTAATATGATAAACACTATCTTATATAGTACAAAATGCAGCGTAGTTATTTCCGCTGCATTTTACCTGACATCAATTACTTCTTTTTCAACACAATGGTTATTACAAACATTCCATTCTTCTCCCTTGCAAAGATTTCTCCATCCATCTTGTGCAGGATACTTTTACAGATATACAGTCCCAGTCCGCTTCCCTTTGTCCTGTCGCTGTTGCTGCCACGATAAAAGGAATCAAAAATGTATGTAAATTCCTCTTCCTTTAAGCTGCATCCACTATTCTGCACCGTAATCAGCTTGCACTCCTCCTCCTCGTCAAAGGAAATATGAATCTGCTTTCCATCACCATATTTCAGTGCATTCTCACAGACATTCTGCAGAACTTCCACTGCTCTGTCAAGGTCACCGTATAACAGACAGTCCTCCGCTTCATCCACCACAAATTCCGTATGATTTAGCATCATCTTTTCCTTGTAGTAAAGGATAATCGTCTTCATCATTTCCCTTAAATAGAACTCTTTACATTGCACCTCCAAATGTAAGAAATCTTCTCTGGATGCCGCCACAATCTCATCCACATACTTCTTAATCTCTCTTACATTTTTCTCAATTCCCGCAATCGCCTTACTGTCATACATATTCTCTGACAATGCTCTTGTATATAGATCAATGGCAGATAAGGGTGTCTTAATATCATGGGAAATAGAAAGCAACAAGGTCTTATTTTTCTTTAATAATTCTAATTCTCTTTCCCGATTCTGCTCTAATGTCTCTCTGAGCATATCTATCCCCCATAAAAATCTGCCAAAAAACCTGCTCTTATCTTCTTTCAAAGGCACGGACAGATTGCCCTTTGCAAGCTCAGTTACCAGTGCATTCATATGCTGAAAAGGTCTGATGACTTTTCTCCCTATATACCACAATAAAATGCCGGTAAAAAGCAGCCATAGCACCAACAATAAATCCATTTGTTTCATAAGTTTCCTATAGGGCACATATCTGTTCGTGTGGTAGCAAAACCGGTACAGCGTTCCATTCACCTCTTCCACCATATAATCTTCCGAACAGACTTCTCCTGCATCAAATACTCTGATATCTGTAATGGTATTATATTTTCCCAAATCAATGTCCTGCGCAGGTACGCCCTGCTTCATTTCCTCTGCAGCCCGTGTAATGTCTACCCTGTAAGTTCGGTCTGCCTCGCTGTGCAAAGCTCTGTCTGCTATCAAATGATACCCCACCAGCGTGGCAAGTTCTATTAAAAATACCATCAGCACAAATTTCCGATAATTATTCAAACCGATATCCCACTCCCCACTCTGTGATAATATGCTCCGGTTTCTTTGGATTCTTTTCTATCTTTTCCCGAAGCCACTTGATATGCACTGTCAATGTCTGAAGCTCTGATTCGCTGTCACTCCCCCAGATGTTGCTAAAAAGATATTCTTTTTTCATGGTAACACCTTTGTTTTCCATCAATAACTTTAGCAGTTCAAATTCTTTCATCGTACAGTCCACCTGCTGACCACCCACATACATCGTATTGTTAACGGCATTCAGCCTGATATTTCCTTCCACTAATTCGTCTACAGCATATTTTCTCTTAAATATTCCCTTAATCTTTGCCAACAGAATGTCTATGTCATATGGCTTTTCGATATAATCATCTGCCCCCAGATTCAGCCCTTTCAGCTTGTCCTCCTTCGCCGTTCTGGCACTGGCTATCAAAATGTGTGTATTAGAATTTTTCCGAATCTTTGAACACACGGCAAATCCATCCATGTCCGGAAGCATGATATCAAGGATTAACAGCTTTGCTCCATATTTCTCAAATAATTCCAATGCTTTTTCTCCGGTGGATGCCACACTCACCACATAATTCTCTTTTCTCAAAAAATCGCTTAAAAGCTTACCTATTTCTTTGTTGTCTTCTACAATGATAATGTCTAACATATTGTCACCTCTTTCAATTCTAAATATGCTTATTACTTTATCATAGTTATTACTATATCATAGTTCTACTAATTCTTTCATCGTTAAAAATCCTTTGGCTGCACCATCGAATCCAATTTTATATGCTGCAAACTTTTGTGCCAATGTTAAACTGTCAAGCGGCGAATAACCGTTGGCATATAAACTTACAAATGCGCTAAACAGAGCATCTCCTGCACCAACTGTATTGATTATCTTATCGGTTACCACGGCAGACTGCTCGTAATATTGATTCTCTGTTTCATTTTCTCTTGCATACATTATCGCACCTCTGTTCCCGCATCCCATAACAATAATTTCGTTATGATACCTTTGACTCAAATCCTGCAATAACTGTTTTTCACAGCCTATCACTGCTTCATTGCTTAAGAACAGTATATCCGCATACTCCATAAACTCTTTATTATACTCATCCTCTACATTACTCAACACATGAACATCCGTACATATTTTAATTCCTGCTTTCTTTGCCTTCTTTAGTAATGGTCTGCTGTAATTAATATTGCAGGCTGCCACCAAATCATAATCCTCTATTCTTATATTTTCAAAATTATATTCTTTCTCTTGAATATCCTTTAAATCACAACTGATTCTCCTTTTTCCTTCGTCATCGAAAAGAACAACAGATTGTGGTGTCTGTTTCAATTTCTGTTGTATCAATTTGTCTGCATTGATGCTTTTTAATTCATTTCTCACCACATCTGCTAAAACATCTTCCCCGGTCAATGTTGCCACCTCTACAATATCTCCCAATGAATGTAGCGCCTTTGCCACATTAAACCCAACTCCTGCTACGGCACTATTGACTCCAAAAAAATTGTAATCGATTGGTTGATAATCAATAGGGAACTGACCTATCCGACAGGTCGTCTCCACATTAACAAGTCCTGATACTAATATTTTGCTCATTACCTGTTCCTCCTTTCATATTCAGTATTGATGTGAATTTGGTCGTATATTTCTCTGCCATAAGCATCTCGCAGCTTTAATAAATATATGTCATTATGTATATGCTCCGATAATATTTTTACAAATAATTTATTACCTGTGATGGTTCCCTGCCAATTACCTTCACTATCGCTCCCTGCTGACAATGTAATCTCATCGTCCGCCACAATCATCAATCTGGTTCCCTCGCCATTCATTTGCCTGCCATGTGTGTAAAGCTCATAGTCACTACTCTCGCCAATATCATAAAAAGAATACACTACTACTCTGATATTCTTTTTCTTCAGCTCTCCAAATTCCTCTTTAAAAACATCAAGAGACATATCGGTATTGATATATACCTCTCTGTCGGAATTTTTTAAAATATCTTTTACCTTCATCAAAATGGTGGAAAAATCTTTGATATTAAAAAAGTCCTCACTGTATCTCTGAGACTCATACTGTGACAACATCTCGTCTACCTTACTTGCACTCTCCAAAAAATCCTTTTTTAGTTTTTCCAGCAAAACATCATATTTTTGCGCCTGATATATCGCCGTTTCGCCAGGACATAATTCAACCATTCCTTTTTCAAGCATATGCTCAATGGCATTGTATATGGAAGATCTGGAGATGTCTATTTTCTTTGCCAACTGATAGACTGACATATTACCATTTTTTAAAAGAGTCAAATAAATCTTTTGCTCCAAATCACTAAATCCGAGTGTTTGCATATAGCTGCTAAGCTGTTCTTTCATCAAAAACCTCCTTGTATGATTTATCTCTCTTTACTCATATATCATATTAGTTGCATATAATATACAACTATTCTTTACATGTGTCAATACATAGATTTTAACACTTTCATCATCGATTGGAAATTCCTAGATAGGCTTGATTCGCTTTGCTCATACAAGAGCCAAAAGAATTGCAGTACAGAAAATTATATGTCAGAATATCGGCATGAAATAATCATGTTGCAGATTGGTGTTAATCTCCATACTTTAACAAAACAAGGTGGGGGCAAATGATATACTCTGCACGGATGTAAGAAAAAATAACTTTTTTCGCACTATAAATACCAAAAAAGGGATTGCATCCAGCCAAGTAAACTTGTGGATGCAATTCCCTTTTGTATTTGCAATGCTCGTAGGAACGCATATATTATCTCTTGATGTGTGTGCTAGAGGCTTAGAGTAGCTTGGTTGCTGGTTTCTTTGAGTAGGGTGTTACTTGTGGGTGTATTATTCAGAGCTACTGAATACTCTCCACAACTATAACCAATTTATCCTGTTTTCAAACTTCACCTTACAATCTCCCGTTTCTATTGTCCCAATCTCATAGCAATCATAAAACTGATTGATATGTTTTTTAATCGCTGTTTTGTCTTTCTGTGCTACCAAAATATTAAAACCTACTCCACAATTAAATGTTCGTAACATTTCTTCATCGCTGATATTTCCACTGTTTCTAATACATTTAAATATATTCAATATTTTCAACCTTGATAAATCAATTTTTGCGCTCAATCCATCCGGAATTACTCTGCACAGATTTCCTTCTATACCACCACCTGTGATATGTGCCATTCCATGTATAACATCTTTATCAAACAAACCTTTGATTGATTTGTAATATGGTGTATGTGGTTTCATAATCTGCTCCATAAAAGTTAATCCGTCTATCTTATCCAATTTGATTTGAGGCATTTTATCCATCAATAATCGTACTAAGGAGTATCCGTTTGTATGTAATCCATTTGATGCTATTGCTAAAACCGCATCTCCTTCTTCAATTGCAGAACCATCAATCACCTTGTTTTTTTCGACAATACCTGCAATACTTGAAGTGAGCACATAAACACCGGATTCTACGACCAATGGCTGAATAGAAGTTTCTCCTCCCACAAGAGAGCATTCATTTTCTTTGCAGGCATCTGATACACCCTTAACTATAGTTTTAATTGTGTCTTTTTCTGCATTTCCACAAACTATCGTGTCCAATACCGCTAATGGTTTTGCACCCATAACCACAATATCATTTACCAGATGATTTATCATATCATGGCAAATGGATTCTGTATATCCATATTCCATAGCTAGTTTTTGTTTTGAACCAGGTTCTTCTGACTTGAATACCAAAACAGGATTTTCAATCTCCGGAAACTTAATATCATACAGAGAAGCAAACGGACCCAGACCATTTAATACACGACTATCTTTCGTTTCAAGATGCTTAGCCATTTCTTTTTTGATGGTATCCGTATAGGCAATATCAATTCCGGCTTTACTGTAGGATAAACCATCTGCATCTCTTTCGCTTCCCGCCAAAATCTCATCAACAGACACATCTAACACAATCGACAAATCCCTTAATATTTCAATATTGGGGTATGTCGTTCCATTCTCCCATTTCGATATTGCCTGAAAAGAAACATTTAACTTATCTGCCAACTGTTGCTGTGTCATACCGAGGGATTTACGTTTTTCCATTATAAAATTTCCAACTTTAATACTATTAAGCATCTGAAATACCTCCGTTTTTATTTTATAATAGCTTACCTTTCCGCCAAGGAACAATAACCACGAAAGGGAGTCTTTTAACATAATTCAACTATGGGTTGAATGGTTTTTCATCTTACTCCTTAACATAAAATTTAATCAAAATACGTAACAATATCTTCTATTTTCTTTCTTGGACGCATAGATGGTGTCCCTGCTTTATATCCCAAAGCAATCTCTCCTACCAATTCTGCTGTGGCTCCAATATACTCCATCAGCTCTTGGTATGCAAAACATGTATTGCCTATCCACAATGTTCCTATATTCAACTCCTCTGCCTAAGTAACATATTTTCTATTGATGCACCTATGGACAACAAGTCATTCATTTCCGTCAATCTATCATCAGCATCCAGCAAAATAAATGGTGATTTTCCATTTGTATTAAGTACAACAATTACAATCGGTGCTGTTTCCATAATCCGAAAAGTGTTCTTAGCATCTGAGATTCCACTTGCCGATAACGGAAGTCTTGGATTTATCTCTTTGCTAACGTTTTGATAACGAGAAAAGCCCGGAAATAAAGGATTTGTGGTAGGTAGTGTTGCATATGTGTTTTATACGGTAGACTACCCACACATTCCCTGAACTACTCATAACTTTAACAAAAAGAAAATAATCACTTTTTTAATAAATTATTAACTCAAACTTCCCACAAGGATTTTCGTTCCGAAGCCTTGTAAACACTGCCAACAACAGCTAAATTATACCACTATTGACAA
>CACXFV010000120.1 GCA_902767015.1 uncultured Lachnospiraceae bacterium
CTGTTCTCTTTCTGTGCCCTCTTTGCCAAAAGCTCTTCTTGTCGGAATAACGTTTGCAAATGTCATTCATCACAAAACTTAATTGATGAATCACTTTCGATTTTTCTCTCTGTTTCGTGCGACTTGTTTATAATAGCACTTTGATTTTTATTTGTCAACAACTTTTTTTGCTTTTTCTATTTCTCCTTTTTTTTGCTTTTTCTATTTCTCCTTTTTTTGCTTTTTCTATTTCTCCACATCAATGTTTTTCGTTATTCAAACTCAAAAAACTCCCTGAGACCTTCCTTTTCCTTCAGCATTTCGGCAGTAAATCCGTAGTGCGATGCCGCTGAAAGTGTCACTACATGACACAAAAAATCCTCATAAGAAAGTTCAAACCATTCCTCCGGAATCTCTCTATGTATTGTGCCTCCTTCATTGTATCCACCGCCCCAACACCACGCTTCATCCAACTCTGCCTCATAAGTACCATCATCCAGCTTATTGAAAGCATACCATGATGCCCATTCACGCATACCCTCAGTACTTTTCGAGCCTTCATAATGTGGCGCATCATGCGGGAAAGGTGAATAATCCGGTTCTCCTTCTTCTGCCGAACGTCTGTAAACCGAAAACCGCTCGTTCGTTTCTTTTGGTTTGCGTTCCAGCTTCAACAGCCCCGCCTGGTAGATAACCCGCTTCCTGCCCCCGACACGGTTCTTATCATTTATCATCTCTGCAAAAATCCTGATTGGTTGTTCTCTTTCCTGTTCTTTGTCAAGCCCCAGCTCTTTAAGTTCCTGTTCCATATCCTGCGGGCTCCCCAAAGCTACCCGGTACATTACAGTGCCATCGTCAAAGATATGGTAGTAACCGATGGTCTTACCGTCGTAAAATACTTCATAAATTTCTAAAATATGCTTCATATTCTTCCTCATTTCTCGCTGCTTTTCGTGCAGGTAATTCATCAACCATTGATTTCAACAGATCACTCAAAAAACTGTGCATTCTACAGCAGTCTTTTAGCTAGTTCCGTAGGTTTCACTTAATTTCACCTACAGGATGGTATATTCTACCATAAATACATGAATTTTTCAATATATGGCAAAAACACCTATATATATCCAATCGCCTCTGCGACATTATTGACTCCTACTATCTCAATTCCTTCCACGCTTTTCTCCTTCAGCGTTCCCATTGATGAAGCGGGCAGGATACATCTTTCAAATCCGAGCTTCCTTGCCTCCGCGATTCGCTGCTCTGCCATACTGACGGAACGTATTTCTCCTGACAGACCAACTTCCCCGAATACAATGGTCCGCGCATCGATTGCTTTATTTTTATAGCTTGAGACTACTGCCATGACTATCCCTAAATCTAATGCCGGCTCATTAATTTTTATTCCTCCTGCAATATTCAGATAAGCATCACAATCATTAATCTGCAGACCTACCCTTTTCTCCAAAACAGCCATAAGAAGATTAACCCTGTTAAAATCGGTTCCGGCTGCGGTTCTTCTTGGAATACCAAAATTTGTCCTACATACAAGAGCCTGAATCTCTAACAGTATCGGTCTGGTTCCTTCAATGGAACATGTAATTACCGAGCCGGATGCATTTTCCGGTCTGCCGTTTAACATATATTCTGAGGGATTTTTGACCTCTATCAGTCCCTTTTCCCTCATCTCAAATACACCTATCTCATTAGTTGAACCAAATCGATTCTTTACTCCTCTGAGAATTCTGTAGGAGGCATGTCTGTCACCTTCAAAATACAGCACTGTATCCACCATATGTTCAAGAACTCGGGGACCGGCAACCACACCCTCCTTTGTCACATGTCCCACAATAAAAATAGATATTGAAAGTCCTTTTGCGAGCTGCATGAACAGATTGGTAGATTCTCTTACCTGGCTCACACTGCCCGGTGCAGAAGAAATATCACTTCTGAACATGGTCTGTATGGAATCAATTACCACAACCTCCGGCTTAAATATTCTGATAGTTTCCTCAATAATCTCTAAATCCGTTTCGCACAGCAGCGAGAGATTATCGTTAAATTCTCCGATTCTAATTGCCCTTGCTTTGATTTGTTTTAACGATTCCTCACCTGACACATACAACAGTTTTCGATTGTCTTTGACCAGTTTCTGACATACCTGCAGCAGCAGAGTGGACTTACCAATTCCCGGATCACCTCCCACCAGTATGAGGGAACCTCTGATGATGCCTCCTCCTAACACTCTGTCAAGTTCTTCGATATGTGTTTTCATCCTGTCCTCTGTTTCAAGTGAGATTTCTGATAATGTATGAAGCTCTGCCGCTTTCACACTACTTTTAACCAGTGAACCTCCCTTCTTAACCGCAGGTTCTTCAACAAATGTGTTCCACTCCCTGCACCCTGGACATTGCCCCATCCATTTGACAGATTCATAACCACATTCCTTGCAGAAAAATATATTTGACTTTGTCTTTGCTCCCATTCTTATATTTTAATCTCCTTTCCAAAGTTTCTGCTAAACAACAAGAAGCTGTCACGCAAAGCCTCCCTCTATCATATATAGCATCAGCCCTCTCTGTCAGCCTGGCACTATATATTTGATTTTCTGCTTCGTGTGGCAGCTCTTTTTATGTTATTGTTATTTTCCCTATTGCGCTCACAGACATAACCGGCCATTGGATGTATCTGTTGCATCGGTATCAAAATGATATGTACTTTACTCTTTTACCAGCTTAACATCAGATACCTTACCCGGATTAAGCTCAACACTGAGTACCAGCTTTCCTCCCAGATTCGCCGCCACTGTTCCGATGTTGATTCCATCCACATACACCTTGTACTCTGCACCGTTCTCTGCCTCAACAGTAATCTGTGCATCATCGATACCTTCTACTTTGAATTTCATCTCGCTGTCAGATTCATAGAAACCTGTTACAGCAGTACCCGGTACCGATTCATACACAAACATACCATTTCTTTCCAACTTGGTAATCTCCTTAAAAGTCTTTACCTTGTACATATCTCCATTAAATTCAAAATCCGAAAGCTTTGATTTTACATCTAACTCATAATTACCGAAACTAAGTGTCCCATCCTCTTCTGCTCTTAATAATTCGCCTACAACTGACATGTTTTTTTCCTCCTGATTGTGGTATTTTATTATTTATTTTATTTGTCAATAACTTCAAATTTAAGCTGCTTATCCGCCAAACCTATATTTACCCTGTCTCCATTTTTAATATTTCCACTCAAAATTTCTTCTGCAAGCTGATCCTCCACCATAGTCTGCAATTTTCTTCGCAGAGGTCTTGCGCCGTACTTCTTATCATAACTCTCGTCAATAATAAATGCTTTTGCCGCTGCGGTAACCTTGATGCTGATATCCATCTGATTCAATGCCCTGTCCGTAATCTCTTTCAGCATAATGGAAAGAATCTGCTTCATCTGTTCCTTCTGAAGAGAATGGAATACGATAATCTCGTCTATCCTGTTGAGAAGCTCAGGCTTAAATAATTGCTTTATCTCCTCCATAACTCCCTTTTTCATCACTTCATAGTTCTTTTCTTCATTATCATCCTGAACAAAACCAAGATGCTTCGGCTCAATTATCCTCTGTGCCCCTACATTGGAGGTCATGATAATCACCGTATTCTTAAAATCAACCCGTCTTCCTGTATTATCTGTAATATGACCTTCATCAAGTATTTGCAGCAATACATTAAATACATCCGGATGTGCCTTCTCTACCTCGTCAAACAATATGACAGAATAAGGATTTCTTCTGACACGCTCGCTTAACTGCCCGCCATCGTCATATCCTACATATCCCGGAGGCGAACCAATCAGCTTTGATACACTATGCTTTTCCATATATTCTGACATATCAACTCTTATCATAGATTGCTCGGTGCCGAATACAGAATCTGCAATTGCCTTTGATAATTCCGTCTTTCCCACTCCTGTAGGACCTAAGAACAGAAAAGAGCCTATTGGTCTCTTCGGATCTTTTAATCCGACTCTGCCCCTCCTGATGGCATTGGAAACGGCTTTGACTGCTTCACTCTGGCCAATCACTCTCTTTGTAAGAGTTGCATCAAGCTTTTTAAGCTTAACAGTCTCCTTCTCATTAATCTTTGACACAGGAATCTTCGTCCACATTGATACAATATCTGCAACATCCTCCTCTGTCACCGTCAGCATCTTACCGTGCTTTTTATTGATTTTTGATAAAGCTTTATCATATTCTCCCTTCAGACGGTCTCCCTCATCTCTCAAGGAAGAGGCCTTTTTAAACTCATGATTTCTGATTGCCTGAATCTTTTCTGCTTCGCATTCCTCAATCTTTTTCAAAATATCATTGAGAACGTTGTTCCCGGACAAATCCACCTTTGAAAGCTTTACCTTTGCTGCCGCCTCATCCATCAAATCAATCGCCTTATCCGGCAAATATCGGTCATTGATATATCGGTCAGACATATTCACCGCTGCTTTGACTGCCTCATCAGAAATAATAATCTCATGATGCGATTCATATTGTTCCTTAAGTCCCTGAAGAATCTCAATTGCCTCCTCAACAGTAGGCGCTTCCACCGTCACCGGCTGAAATCTTCTCTCCAATGCCGCATCCTTCTCAAAATACTTCCGGTATTCATTCAAGGTAGTAGCACCAATCAGTTGTATCTCGCCTCTGGCCAGGGCAGGCTTTAAGATATTAGCTGCATCTATCGAGCCCTCTGCGCCACCTGCGCCTATAATCGTGTGAATCTCATCAAGAAACAACAGCGTATTACCATCTTCTTTGACTTCTTCTATCAATCTCTTGATTCTCTCTTCAAATTCACCTCTGTACTTAGAACCTGCTACCATTGCCGCCATATCCAGGGTCAAAAGTCTCTTATTCTTAACCGTGTCCGGAACATTGCCATCTGCAATCTTTTTCGCTATTGCCTCTACAATCGCTGTCTTCCCTACTCCCGGCTCACCCACAAGACAAGGGTTATTCTTTGTTCTTCTGCTTAATATCTGTATTACCCTCGCAATTTCAGTCTCTCTGCCTATGACCGGATCAAGCTCACCCATTGCTGCCTTACTTGTCAAATCAACGCTAAACTGGGCAAGCGCCGACCTTGTCTGGCGCTGACCTCCATTTCTGCCATATCCCTCCTGAAAAGTCTCTGCAATCTCATCCTTAAACACATTCACGGAAACTCCCATGGTATCAAGTAACTCTATATAAACATTTCTCAAATTGATTCCCATGGTGTTGAGAAGCCTGGTCGCCACTCCTTCTTTTTCTCTGATAATGGCAAGCAGAATATGTTCTGTCCCAATCTTCTTCTCATTGGTCATCTTAGCATACCGTGAACTGTGTGTCAGTACATTCTGTGCTCTCGGTGTCAGCACTTCTCTGTCTGCCACCGCTACATCTCCTACCGGCGATACAAGTGTATCAATTAACTCTATTACCCTGTCATAATCTACTTTATTTTTCAACAAAATCACACAGGCAGCGCAATCCTCTACACTTAAAATTCCCGCCAGCAGATGTTCTGTACCAACATAGCTGTGATTAAGCTTCTCAGATATCAACTCAGCCTGCTCTAATACCTGCCTAGCCTTGTTTGTATACAAATTCTCCATAAAATCCTCATTTCTTAGCAAACTGCCATACACATTGTTTTAATCTAAAATATCACTGTATATCTGATGTACCATCGCATGAGCCTCCTGCTCTGTAACGTTCTTACAGATTGCCTTCGCCAGTATTACCCTCATCTCATTCTTTAAATCCTCTATCGCCTGTATCTTGTTAATATCAAGTGCGATGACTGCACCATATCTTCTGTCAAGCTTCAAAAAGCCTTCACTCCTCAGTACGGAATATGCCTTATTAACTGTATGCATATTTATCCCTACATCCTCTGCAAGCTGACGGACAGAGGGAAGTGAATCTCCCTCCCTAATCTCTTCCGTCGCAATTCCAAAAATAATCTGGTTGCGAAGCTGCATATAAATGGCTTCATCGCTATTAAAATCAATCGATAATATCATCTTATCACTTCCATTTCACCATGAATCGTGTCTGTTATATAAATAGTATAACAAACATGTTCTTTTGTCAAGCATACTATCGATAAAGAGCAGGAACACCGTCACTATTCATTACTATTCAGCCACACCATCTGCAAAATACTATTTGTCATCCAAATCCACAAATTCTATTCCTAAATCGGAATCGTCCTCCAGATCAATTAAGCCAATCTCAGCATCACCGTTTTTTACTCTTTGGTTATTTCTCTCAGTTTCTTTTGCTTTTCTTCTCTCTACTCTGTTCTTCTCTGATAATTTTGAAATCCTGGCACTGTCTAATTCGGCCGTCACAAAATACAGATTGTTCTGACTTTCCTGTGCACCTGATGACTCCTGTCCGTTATCTGTTCTTGCCGTTTTTTTCTTTTCCTCTTTCTTATCTGCTTTCTGTGTTTCTTTCTTTTCTACTTTCTTTTCTTCTTTTTGTATTACTTTCTGCTCTTCGGCCTCTTCCTTCTTCTTTTTCTCTTCCAATTCTTTCTCGGAAGGAAGTTTTACGCTTACAGTATCCCACAAGCTGCGATGATTCTCCTGCGCATCTTCGGTCTTTTTACTGTCAGTGTCTGAACTGCTCACTGACATTTTATCATTAATCGGATTCACCTTTTCAGTTTTGTCTGTTGACTTTACTATTGCACCACCGGAGACATCCTCTGCCTTCTTTGCCATCTCTGATATACCAATCTCCTCTGACTTTGTACTGTCAGTATTCTTTGAAGTCTGGGGATATTTTATACTATCATTCTGTGGATTATCCTCTTTTTTATCATCCCCTTCCTCCGGAAGAAGATATGTATGATGATTGCCTGCGACAATCTTATATACTAAAAATGCCACTAACAGAAGAATGATAATAACAATTCCTGCTAACACCTTTATGATTCTTCCGCTTTTTGCCTTTGCATCGTCATATTTATCATTCAACTCATCATACTGGCGTTTCATGGATACATACTCTGTATTCTCCGTCTCCGGCTCATCAACAAAATTCTCTGATTTATTACCTTCAACAAATCTCTGCATTGTCTGCTCCTTCGTGTCATACACATAAAGTGCCGTCTCTCCGTTCCAGTTCATGGCATAAATAACATAAAATTCGGTTTCCTCTTTTTTTACCCATGCCTTAACCTTCTCACCATTTAAATTAAGCTCTGTCTTAGTGTACCCCTCCGGCCCTGCATAACTGTCATCTGTCGGTATGACGGTATAAATCTTCTGTGTACTGGTAACATTTACCATCTTATCAAATGAACCTGATGCCTCATTATAGATATAGATGGCAACATTAGAGCCCTGCACGTCATCCGCCAGTGCCACCAATGTCAATCCCTTTGATATTCCTTTTAACACAGCTATGGTCTGTCCGGCATACTGTGCAGTATTCTCCTCAAATCCCTCCGGTATACTGATGAGGGTAAAATCCTGAATAATATATTTTCCCAAATTCTCCACAAGCTTTGGTGTTCTGTCAAATTCCGTAACCGGTTCTTCTGCCTGTGTTGTTTCTCCCTCAGCGGTCTCTCCCTCCGAAGTATCTGTCGGTGCTGTTGTCGTTGCCTCTGAAGGTCTTACTGTGTAAATCGTATACACACTCTGTGAACCGTCCTCTGCCGTTACGGTAATGGTCGTCTTATTACTTCCCACATCTATTCTTGTTCCCGATACCTGTGTCGTTGCCTTTGCATCTGACAAAGTCGTAGCGACCACCAGTCTGGTTACATTCGGTGCCAATTCTGCCGTATACTCATACACATCCGGCGAAAAACCGGGGATAAAGCCTACATTCGTACTGTCACCATTCTGAGAAACCGCTGAAACTGTAAGTCCAGACAGATGACTGTCATTAGAAGCAGTATTTGCCGCATTAATCGTAACCGTTCCGTTAGAAGAGCTTACATTCATTCCTGCATTTTCCGGATCCGACGCGTTGATGGCCAGAAGCTTAGTATTCGATGCCACCGTCACATTCGTTGTACCTGCTTCTTTTAACACAAAACTAAGATTAATGGTCTGAGGCTGATTAGCGGCTATATCATTGAGTACGGTAAGGACAAGACCTGCCACACCACCGTTCGTTCCATCATTTACATATTCGAGATAATTTGTATCATAAGAAATACCAATCTCTCCCATCGCTGCCTCATCAGCAGAAACCGTTACCGCCACCGTCACCGTCTCCCCCTTTGTTCCTGTCACAGAGGAAACAGAAATACTGCCATTGTCAGCCTTGACATTCACTGAATAACAGAAAAATGACATCACAAAAGCAACGATAACAACTGCCATTTTACTTAATACTGATTTTATCCTATATTTTTGCATCTCTACCTGCATATCACATGCGATTTCCTTTCTATAAATGTATTCCAATCCTTTCAAAGCCACACAAAAAGTGTTCCTGCTCATTATATCATATCCGTCACAAATTTCTACTGTGAAATACTTCCTATTCCGAGTATATGTCTTTTGATATACAGCATATCTACTAAATCAATTCCACCTTTTTTGTTGATATCGCCCGACAACAGCTGAACACCGCTTAATGTGCTTATTTTCAGTATGTGTCGTTTCTGATATAACATATCCACCAGGTCAATATTGCCATCACCATTAATGTCTCCGTAAATCAGACAGGTATACTGTTTTAGCACACCTCCCGATGCATTCGTAATCTTTACCACTGTCCCGCTGCCAACTCTTCCGGAGGACAATAAACTGCCATTGGCTTTATACAATGCAACGCTGCAATGCTTCAGCGTAAAGGACGCTTTCACCTGTTCTGCCGTTGTTCCCGGTGCCAGTCCTGTCAGATAAGTATCGTCTAATTTCCGATACGTTGTGGAATATTGTGGCTGGTTTGCAGGCGGTTGTGTGGTTGTCGGCTCCTTTGTCGTGGTCGGTGGCGGTGTGGTTGTTACCGGCTCTTTCGTTGTCGCCTGTGTCGGCGGCTCCACTGGTGTAGTGCCTGCATTCCTTACCACGTTAATGGTGTATGTTCTCTTATCACCGTTTCCTGCTGTCACCACAATATTTACCGTATTCATCCCCACCTTGAGTGAGATATTGCCGGTTCCTGAAATTTTCGCCGCACTATCCAGCGCTGTTGCACTGATGCCGATTGTACTGACATTATTCGGTACCACCAAATCATAATTGAGCGTAAACTTATTAAATGTAGGTGTGAGACTATATCCATTGACCGTAATATTCTCCAGAACGTTATTAGGACTTCCGTCTACTGTCGGACATGTACATGTCTCTGACGGCATATTCTTGTATACCGGTATCTTAAATACAATGCCTATTTCCTGCTTCATCTCCTCGGTATAAGCATTCGCCATCTTTGAAGCTTCCGACTTTGGCGCCTGCACATTGGTCATATACTGATGCGTATATGGTGTTCCTACCAAATCAAATTTTTCATAGTATATCGTATCCTGACCTATATTGATATATCCCTTTCCGATATAAATGGCACCGCCTACAATCGCCTTGTACTTTGTGTTCCAAGGCCGTAACGTATCTTCATCCGTCTTAGAGGCATAGATTAAACCGTTTTCCACTGCCCCTCTTCCACTGGCAGCATAAGCACCTATATTATAAAAATTATAAAGGTTATTATATACATTTCCTGTAGAAGGTGCGTAATGCCCTGTCACACCTCCCGTTGTTCCGGAATACCCCACCTCCTGAATCACTCTTGACGCAAGATGATAAGGGCTCACACCAGACTGGGCCGCCGCCTCCATAAATGTTGCCGAATATGTTTTGCCGGCAACGGACTCGCCATTCTCCATAAAAGAATTAACCAGTAACTTTTTGACGTTTTCCTCCTTATGCGTCGCTGCATTAAAAGATAACAGTTCAAATTGAAAAATATATTTTTCATCCAAAAAATTTCTCGGATCCATACAGTATGAAATATATTCCTCCGATGCCGCCACCCACGAACCACCGTCAAAGGTTGCCCATTGACCTGTCGTCCAGTTGTAGGAGCCTGCCGCCAGTGATTTCCATGAACTGATGCTGTTTTTACTCACCAGACTTCTTCCTATCTGGCTCTCACTTGCAATAACTTCCTGCCAGTCATACGACAGTTGGTCTGCCAAAAATACCCACTTAGGATATTTCTGATGAAGAAGCCTTAATTTTGCCTTATAGCTTTCCGGAAATCCCTGACTTGTCAGATATTTTTCAAAATCCTGATCATTTGTGTACACAGTCGTCTCCGCATCAACATATGCACTATGCATATATCCTGTCAGTTCAACATTGCTATAGTTAAATTTAACCTTATACCACATGGAACCGTCAGCCGCATTGCTCTCTCCTATGATGGTAACAGTATCTCCTACGTTAAGCTGGACATTCTTTCCCAGATATGTAAGCTTACTGTTAGAAGTACCTGCTCCGGTTCTCACATTAACATAAGTCCCGTTGACAGTTCCTTTTTTCTCCTCATATGCCTGTATCTTTGAATGAACAAAAAAAGTGAACCAAAACAATGCTCCCAAAAAAACCGTCAGAGCGATTATCATTCTGTTGCAAACTGTCCTTTTTGACATTCCCAACACCCTTTCGTATCTTAAGCCTCATCAATTGCCTTACCGATATCGTTTCTCATATATTTGTTATCAAACTCTATCCATTTTGTTGCCTCATATGCATTCGCTCTTGCCGCCTTTAAATCCTCGCCGGTAGCAGTAACTCCCAAAACTCTGCCGCCATTGGTAACAATCTTTCCCTCTGACAGTTTCGTGCCGGCATGGAACACAAAATATCCTTCTTTTTCCGTAAAGCTATCCAATCCCTTAATTTCAAAACCTTTGTCATATTTAACCGGATATCCGTCAGATGCCAGTACAACACATACCGCTGCATTATCTTCAAATTCAAGGTCAATTGTGTCCAACGTGCCGTCCACACATGCTTCAAACACTTCCACGATATCATTCTTCATTCTTGGAAGTACCACCTGTGCCTCCGGATCACCAAATCTGGCATTATACTCAAGCACTTTTGTACCTTCCTGTGTAATCATCAGTCCGAAAAAGATAATTCCCTTGAACTCTCTTCCCTCAGCTCGCATAGCATCTACCGTCGGCTGATAGATATACTTCTGACAGTAGTCATCCACTACCTTCGTATAGAACGGACTAGGCGAAAATGTTCCCATTCCTCCTGTATTAAGCCCGGTATCTCCGTCCCCTGCTCTCTTGTGATCCTGCGCTGAAGTCATAATTTTAATCGTTTTTCCATCGACAAAAGAAAGCACCGAAACCTCTCTTCCTGTCATAAACTCTTCTATGACAATCGTATTGCCAGCGGCGCCAAACTGTTTATCCAGCATAAGGGTTTTAACGCCTTCCATTGCTTCTTCCATTGTATTACAGATTAAAACACCTTTTCCCAGTGCAAGCCCATCCGCTTTTAATACAATCGGATATTTTGCTGTTTTTAAATACGCCATTGCCTCGTCTGCCGAGTGAAAGGTCTCATAGGCTGCCGTCGGTATATGATATTTCTTCATCAAATCCTTTGAAAATGCCTTTGAACCCTCCAGAATAGCTGCTTTCTTCTCAGGCCCGAATACCCTGAGTCCTGCCTCCCGAAAAACATCGACGATGCCGCCCACCAGCGGATCATCCATTCCCACTACAGTGAGATCAATTTCTTTCTCCTTCGCAAAGGCAACTAATCTGTCAAATTCCATTGCGCCTATATCAACGCACTCGGCAATCTGTGCTATACCGGCATTTCCCGGTGCACAATATATTTTATCAACTTTATTACTTTTTGAGATTTTCCAAGCAATTGCATGTTCTCTGCCACCACTTCCAACAATTAATACTTTCATTGATGTATTACTTATCCTTTCTTATGTTTGTTACTGGTCATTTTATATTAGTTTCTCAGTGTATTTCTGTAAGGCTATTGTTTTAAGATTACTCTTTTATTTTAACTTTTCCGTCAATAACTTCTACTTTTCCATTTGCAATCAGATTAATGGCCTGTGGCATAATCTGCCATTCAGCCTGTTCCATTACTCTCTTTTGCAAAATCTCCGGAGAATCTCCCCATTGAACCTCTACCGCCTTTTGGAGAATAATCGGTCCCGTATCTGTACCTGCATCCACAAAATGTACTGTGGCACCTGTCAGCTTAACACCTCTTTTTAATACTTCTTCATGTACATGAAGTCCATAATACCCTTTCCCGCAAAAAGACGGTATCAATGCAGGATGAATATTGATAATCCTATTCTGATATTTATCTATCAATTCCGGCGGTAATACAACCATACAACCCGCCAAAACAATCAAATCAAGCTTGTATTCCTCTAACTTCTCTAACAATGCCCTGTTAAATGCCCCTCTGTCAGCATAATTTTTAGGTGAAATACAGATATGCTCAATACCATTCTGCTCTGCTCTTGTCAGCGCATAGGCTCCCGGATTGTTACTGATAACAATCTCTATGGAAGCATTTGTGATTTTACCCGCTGCAATCGCATCTATAATCGCTTGAAGATTCGTTCCTCCGCCAGACACCAGAACTCCTATCCTTAACATAATGTAACTCCCTTTTCTCCTGCAATTGTTTTTCCTATTACGTATCCCTTCTCACCTGACTCGCCAATTGCTCTCAAAACTGCATCTGTGTCCGTCTCGCCTACGGCCAACACCATTCCGATACCCATATTGAAGGTATTATACATCATCTGCTCTGCCACCTCTCCATCTGTAGATAACATCCTAAAAATCGGCGGTATCTCATAGCTATTCTTTTGAATCTCTGCTCTGATACCCTCCGGAAACATACGAGGAATATTCTCATAAAAACCGCCACCGGTAATGTGACTGCAGCCCTTAATGACCACGCCTGACTGTTTAATATTTCTCAGTGTCTTCACATAAATCTTCGTAGGCTCAATCAATGCCTCGCCCAAGGTTCTTCCAAGGGAATCATAATAGGTGGAAAGAGATGCTTCTGTCATCTTAAACACATTTCTTACCAATGAAAAACCATTACTATGTATTCCAGAAGATGCGATTCCAATCAGTGTATCTCCCGGCTGAATATCCTTGCCTGTAATAAGATCCTTCTCATCCACTACACCTACCGCAAAGCCTGCAAGGTCATACTCATCCACCGGATAAAATCCCGGCATCTCTGCCGTCTCTCCGCCAATCAACGCAGCATCAGATTGCTTGCAGCCCTCTGCCACGCCACTCACAATCGTTGCAATCTTCTCAGGTTCATTTTTTCCACATGCGATATAATCAAGGAAAAATAATGGTTCTCCTCCTGCACATGCAATATCATTGACACACATGGCAACACAATCAATTCCCACTGTATCATGCTTATCCAGCAAAAATGCTACCTTTAGTTTTGTTCCGACGCCATCTGTTCCGGAAACAAGTGTCGGATTCTCCATATCCTTAAATTTCTTCATCGAAAATGCGCCTGAAAATCCTCCGATATTTGTCAATACCTCCGGTCGCATCGTTGACTTCACATACTCCTTCATCAGTTCTACAGACTTGTATCCTGCTTCAATATCAACTCCGGCTTTCTTGTAATCCATTTTTCCAACCTTCGGGATTTAAAATCCCCTTCCTTTCATATCATTCATTAAACTGTAAATATTTCTATACATTCCAATCATACTGTATTTGCTTACATCTGTTTACTTTTGCAAGCCACTATCATATCATTACTTTTTCATCTGTCCGATATATTCCTGATAACCTAACTGTCCAAGTCTCGCATCCTTATCTGCAACCTTGTTTTTCAAAGACTCCTTATATTCCTTCAGTCTGGCAAGCAGTTCGTCATCTGACACAGCAAGAATCTTGGCTGCCATCAGACCTGCATTGACACCCCCATTGATTGCCACGGTAGCAACTGGTATCCCCTGAGGCATCTGAACAATAGAATACAACGAATCAGTTCCGCCAAGTGATTTCGTGTAGATAGGCACCCCCACAACCGGCAGCTGGAAAATAGCTGCTGCCATACCCGGCAGATGAGCAGCTCCTCCCGCTCCGGCTATGATTACCTTAATTCCTCTCTCTTCTGCATGCGTAGCATAGTCATAAAAGATATCCGGCATTCTGTGAGCAGATATAATTTTCATTTCATACTCAACGCCAAGGGTCTCTAAAATCTCCGCCGCTCCTTTCATCACTTCCAAATCTGAGTCGCTGCCCATTATTATCCCAACTTTTGCCATAATGTTCCTCCATCCTTCACCAAAATATGGTGTTGTTTTAATACTAATACTTTACTAGTTAATGCCTTTCTTGTCAATCAATTTGTCATCCATAAGATTACTATAATCCCCATGTAATGATAGCACATAATATCAGCCACAGTATGCTATTACTTACTGTTCCTATCCACGAAAAGAGGTAAAATCCGTCTTTTTCCTTAAAACTGCGCAAGCCGCATATCATTCCTATCATAGAAAAGAGAAAAGAAGCTGCGCCAAATACTCCCACAATCATACCGGCATTGCCTGCTTTTCGATAGGATATAACAATGCCTGCTATTAAAAGGGTCAGAGATATCACGGCCAGAATCGTCGCGATAATGCCTCCTCTGGTATTATTTTTATTTGTAAATCTATATCCATGTCGTTCTACTTTCAAAATTTTAACAATTGCCCGTGATTCAAAGGCATTTTTCCTTTCTTTTTCTGTTCTGAATATGCATCACAGTTCAACTCCGGCGCCGGTCAATTACTGTGTTGTTGTACTCCCGCATAAAGAACGGTACAGACAATACAGTATTCCTCCGGACATTCCTCCTAATGTATTTAAAATCAGATCATCCACGTCAAATATTCCAATTTTAAAATACAACTGCACCAGCTCTACACTCAGACTAAACAGCATGGTAAGAAATGTCACCTTGATAACTGTATGCTTCTTATTATCCAACTCTGATGCCTGATATAATCCAAAGGGAAGAAAACAGATAATATTTCCCACCAGATTGAGTATCGCTTTTTCGTTGTTGTCCGTTCCCAGAAGATGATAAAATCGTTTTATTTCATTAAAAGGCTGAAGATTATAACGATACTCCTCTTTTACCTTTCTCCCGAAGCTTTCGGATAACAGCAGCATATACAGCGTTACTGCCATGTATATGATAAATAACAAACGGCTAAATGTCCTTAGCCGTCTGCTTTCCCTCACTCCTGCCATCAGAATGTAATGTTCGCTTTATCTTTCAAAAGCTTTGCACCTGTTACGATTGATATCACTCCTAACGCAATCCCTCCGACAATTGCTACAACACCAAGCGCAATGTTGGCACCACCTATGCATTTCATGGACTTGTAAACTTTTTCCATCTTATGATTCCTCCTAATATAAAATATCCGATTTTTCTCTTTTTACTGTGCCATAAATTTATTTGTTACTATTCACAGTCAACATTTATTTTACTCCATACTGCTCATAATATCCGTCAATGGCTTTTTTCAAAGTATCGTCTATCACGATTCTTCCCTTATACTCTTTATTATATAAATGTTCCACCACTTCTGCCATCGTCACAATGGCTGTGGTTTCTATGCCGTATTTTTCCTTAATCTCATCTAAGGCACTTTTTTCTCCCTGTCCTCTCTCCATTCTGTCAACAGACACAACCAGACCAAGTACATCGACATTTCCCTGCGCTCTTATAATAGGAAGTGTCTCATTAATAGAGGTTCCGGCTGTCGTAACATCTTCTATGATAATCACCTTGTCTCCATCTTCTATCGGACTTCCCAAAAGAATTCCCTTATCACCATGGTCTTTTATCTCCTTACGGTTTGAACAATACTTGATGTCTGCGCCGAAAAGACTGCTAATTCCCATTGTTGCTGCAACTGACAAGGGAATTCCCTTGTAAGCCGGACCAAATAGTATATCAAAATCAAGACCGTATTTATCCTTGATTGCTCTCGCGTAGTATTCTCCCAGTTTTACCAACTGTGCTCCTGTTCTGTAGAAGCCCGTATTGACAAAAAATGGTGTCTTTCGTCCGCTCTTTGTAACAAAATCGCCAAATTTTAATACATTGCAGTCTACCATAAATTCGATAAACTCTTTTTTGTACTGTTCCATATCACTAAATCCTCCTTATGTTAAGCCACTTTTTGACATTTCTTCTTGTTTTTGTGTTACCGTGCTATCACTGTGTCAATTTTATCCTGCCTTATTCGTAACGCTTTTTTTGTACATCTCCACACCTTTTAAAGAAAAATCATTTGTTCAGTAAAACAAAAAAAGATAAATATAGATATACTTTTCTAGTATATCACTAATTGTTTTTTCTTTCAACTCACAAATCAATCTATTTTCAGCCTATTTTCAGCCCGGTAACTTCGGGCAGCCAATGACTAAAAAATGTGCCCTTGCAGGCACACTTTTTATATTACCACTAATTTGTATTGACACTACTGTATTACTGTTGTTTTTATCGCACTATTTTATTGCCGCTATTTGTTCTGTATTTTTCTATCATTTTACCCGGAATGGCTAATTCAGCACTCCCCTATTTAGCATCTCTATCATTTCATCATAAAATTCCTGTTTTTCGCTGTCATCCCCTCCCGGTACCAGTTCTTTTATGTTGTCCGGTAATTCTTCATAAGGATAATCTGTAAAATCTGTCTTATATAACTGTGTGTAAATATATCCTGCTGCGATAAAACCTGCCAGTTCATTCGGATGTCCGTCTGATTGATACAGATATCCAAATGTCGGTGACGCAGAGCTGTCCAGCCGGTTATATAAAGTTCCAAAATCCAATACATGAATGCTTTCATCCTCTGCCATCTTCTTCAAATAAGTGTCATGATAATCATACTGTGTCGTATAATAATATACTACTACATCTTCTTTACAGTAATTATCCACCAACTCCTTGATATTCTCGTATGTCTGTTCATAAAAACCACCATATTCCTGAAATATAATGACATCTGCATTCTCATAATCCTCTTTGACAAAATCCCAGTTATCGTCATCAATTAATGAGAGCTGGTATTGTATACTCTCCCCATAAAATACCTCTCTGATCACCTCATCCACATTCAGCTGATATCTCTCCACCAGCTCCTCAAAATGCTTATCCACTTTCGGTGCGCCAAGCAGACTGTTCCCTGAAAACATTATTTTTATGTTCCTGTCTGTTGGCAATATCACATCATCAGACTCTTCTTCCGTACACTGGTAAGAAATACGGTCTGACAACCCGGTATCAAAATCAGCCTCACCTGAATCTGAGATACCATTTTCGTCTATGGAACCAGCCGTTGCATCGGATATTTCATCAACTGTTGTATCAGTACTGTCTGCTGCCTTATTTGCCTTATTTCCACATGCGGTAAATGACAAAGTCACTAACAGGACAATAGAGCCTATTGTGCGGATTAATTTTTTATCTTTTCTTTTGTCACTGCAATCATGAAATGTTTTTTTGCTCTTTATCATTGTTTCTCGCCTCTCTTGCCCCGGTTTCAATCAACCTTTTCTATTTTTTATCCAAATCAACATCTTTTTCAAAAAATTGCTTTTCGGCAATTTTGATGGCCTTTCGTCACTTTTAGTGGGTAATTCGTATGCGGGTTTACGTGGAGAAGACGGTATGATAGCCTGACTGGCTGCCAGCCAAG
>CACXFV010000121.1 GCA_902767015.1 uncultured Lachnospiraceae bacterium
AGCAGTATCAGGCGGTATAGTGACAGCAAAATCAGGCGGAACTGCCACCATCACAGCGACAACAATTAATGGAAAAAAATCAAGTTGTGAAATAACAGTGGTCGTTCCCGTGACAAGAGTGGATATGAATAAAAATTTAATTATTCTGACAGAAGGTAAAAGTTATGCTCTGACAGCAACGATTGCGCCGGGTGATGCGACGGATAAGAATTTGGTATGGACATCAAGCAATCAGGAGATTGCAACAGTATCAGACGGAAAAGTCAAAGCTGTCCATGAGGGCTCTGCGACAATTACAGCAACAGCCTCCAACGGAAAAAGTACCATGTGTAAAGTTATTGTGAGAAACAGCGATTCGGTTTATGTACTTGGCGATGTAAACGGAGATAATACTGTTGATATTGCGGATGCGTTATTGATTTCCCAGTTTGATGCGGGGTTGATTGATATTGATGAATCTCAAAGGATATTTGCAGATGTCAACAAGGATGGAAGTGTGGATATAGCCGATGCCTTACTGATTTCGAGATTGGATGCAGGATTGATTAGTGCATTATAAATCTTTACGTCTGTGCTGAAAAGCCGGCATGGTTGCTTAAGGCAGAAATGACCGGTTATCAATAACTATTAATACCTAACACTATATTTTTTGGAATTACTTTCTTGTGTATTGTTGAAAAATGTGATACTATTGTACACATAGCTTTTGTGCGTGGTTTAGAGGTCACTTCGGGCAAAATGCTCTTGTGTAGTAACAAACTATTCATGTTGCAAAAGATGAGACGAATAGCAGGGAGGTTAAGAAAATGGAAACAAAAATGAAGATGGGCGGCGTGAAATTTTCTATGATGTGGAAAGTTTTATTGGTCGCCCTGTTGCCGTTGGCGGTTTTGTATGCGGTGGCGGCTGTATGTGTCTCTTATTATCTGAATGATGTCTATGAAAAGCAGACATCTAAGCTGTTGGAGACGACAGTATCAGCCGTGGAGAGTGCATATGATAATGCCTATGAAGGTGAGTATGAGTTAAAGGATGAGGTGCTGTACAAGGGAAGTGAGGAACTTTCAGGCAGGTTTGAGATAGTAGATACCATTAAGCAGGAAAGTGATATTGTAGTTACGCTCTTTTATCAGGATGTGAGAATGGTTACATCTGTAAAGGATGGCAGTGGCAACAGAATGACAGGAACGAAGGCAGATCCCACTATATTTGCGGCAGTTCAAAAAACAGGAAGCTATGAAGGGGATGCTGTTATCGGCGGAAGTGATTATTCCGTGTATTACAGGGCGGTAAAAAATGCAGATGGTAAGTTTATCGGTATGTTTTTTGCAGGCTATCCAAAGGCGGATATGGAAAGAGATATTCACGCTAAGGTATTAAGGATGATGCTTTATCTGGGAACAGTCTTTGTACTTTGTATAGCGGTTGTTGTACCTGTAACAGTCAGCATTATCAGGGCACTGATACATTTGAATAAAGGTGTGGTGCAGATTGCCAAGGGCGATTTTACGATTGACATAGAAGAAAAGGTTCTTAAGAGAAATGATGAGATTGGTTTAATCGGGCGTTCGATTGAGAATATGAAGGAAGAAATCAGGGCGATTGTAATCGATATTCATAAGATTGTGGATTCCACAAAGCTGTCAGCGAATGAAGTGGGGGTAATGTCTGAAAATGCCAGCAGCACCATTGATGATATTAGTCATGCTGTGGAAGAAATTGCAGTTGGCGCCACTTCACAGGCGGAGGAAACACAGTCAGCAGCGAACAATGTAGACAGTATGGGCAGGCTGATTGAAGATGTTGTGGCAAATGTGAAAACATTGACAGATACAGCGAATGATATGGGAAATGCAGAAAATGATGCGATGAATATTTTGACTAAATTGGATGTAACGACCACCAAAACAAATGAAGCAGTGGCTAAGATTGCCAGTCAGACGGAGACGACGAATCGTTCTGCGAAAGAGATTTTGCAGGTGGTTGATTTGATTACTTCTATTGCCGAACAAACGAATCTTTTGTCACTGAATGCGTCAATAGAAGCTGCGAGAGCAGGTGAGTCAGGTCGTGGATTTGCGGTAGTAGCCTCTGAGATTCAGGTTTTGGCAGAGCAGTGTAATACATCGGCTAAACAAATACAGCAAATAGTATCAGAACTTGTTGGAGAGTCTGCTAAAACAGTGGATTATATGAAGAATGTTGAGGAAGCTGTTGCACAGCAGGAAATCGAATTAGCCAATACGAAGCAGGTATTTACGAGGGTTAAAAGCGGTGTAGGCAAGTCATTGGAGGATATTAGCGGTATACATGGTTACACAGATAAGCTTGATAAAGAGAGGGCTAATATAGTAGAGATTATTCAGGATTTATCAGCCGTTTCGCAGGAAAATGCTGCTGCAACGGAAGAAACAACGGCGTCTACACAAGAAATGGCAGCGATGATGAATGAATTGGCAGCTTCGGCTTCTGAATTGGAAAAATTATCAGATCATTTAGAGGAATCGGTTAAAATATTCAAAGTATAAGATAGAAAATTGCATATTAAGCTTAAGTCATAAGAAGCTGCTGTTACGACATGTAAACAGTGGCTTCTTCTAAGTTTGAGACGTTTTAACAATGGCGGTTTAATGAACAGTTACTCTGTGTGTAAACTATTTCAGAAATTGTGTGTAAAACACTCACAAGAAAAAATTGCGTCTCTATGAAAAATATGCTATAATGAGCATAGTTTTAGCAATATATCCGTTAAAATCCAAACATTATTCCACCCTGCCCACATAAAAAACGGCAGGAAAAGACAGAAAAAGGAGTAGACATTCCCCATGAAAAGAAGGATAATCTTGTCAGTCAGTGGATTAGGCAGAATACAAAATTTAGCGGGAAATATCACAGACAAAATAATAAATTTTTTGAGACTGTTAACAAGAGTCTGTAACCCTTCCTGCCGTGCTTCCTGCCGTCCTTCTTCCTTAAAAGCATACATTGTTTCCTGTTCATCATATTCTGTTATACACATTCCGATCACCTCTGCTTTATATGATGTTAAATATTCCGATAAAATTAAACTGTACCCTTTGTCAAGGAACTAAGAAATTATATGAATAACAATGTAGAAAGTATAGATACAGCTGTGCTCACGAGAATCTGTTATGCACTGGAATGTGATTTGCATGATTTGGTTGAGTATGTACCACTAAAGAAATAAATATAGAAAAAAATGTAATTGCATAATAAGAAAAAATATCGTATAATAAGTTCAGAGATAAGCGTGTCTTATCTGATATGGATACTTGGTATCTAAAGAAGCAGTGAATCCTACTGAAAGTGGAAGTGGTAAAAGCAGTGAGTCCTACTGTGAGTGGAAGTGGTAAAAGCAGTGAGTCCTACTGTGAGTGGAAGTGGTAAAAACAGTGAATCCTACCATAAGTGGAAAAGGAAAAGGCTACACTTCGGTGTAGCCTTTTTACGAAAGAAGGAATGATAGATGAAGAAAAAGCAATTGATGTTATATAAAGTTGACATGAAATATATAAGAAATTTATCTCACGTAGATGATAAAGTATTATCTGTATCACCACAGCAAGGAAAAGAGAATCGCCCGTTTGTAGGAATAATATTAATATGCGATAAAAAGGAATATTGTATTCCACTTAGTTCGCCTAAACCAAAGCATGAAAAAATGAAAAATGATTTGGATTTTTCAAAAATATTAGATAATAGCAATAAACTTATAGGAGTTTTAAATTTTAATTTAATGATTCCGGTTGAAGATAGTGTATTAACACCAGTTGATTTGAATTATAGTAAGAACCTACCTGCACATGAAAAAGCATATAGAGAATTAATATTTTTCCTTTGCTGACCATATCTTTAAGAATGTCAACATTCTTTGTACGTATGCTGTCTATGTGGTATCTGACGCATTCTGCATGAAAAGGAGTTGTTTCAACCTCATACGTTTCTTCGTTGTAATGTGTAACTATGTAGTTGGTAGTATCGAGCTGCCATACCGGCATTACGTATTTTTCTCCATCGTATCCCATCGTATCCCATCTTATCACTTTTTATTATCATTCTTATTACCCGCCTTTCTGAAATAAACAAATGCAAGTGCTGCTATGATGATTATTGCGATTAATACAATCCAAAGGGAGGTGCTGGAATAATTACCGATGTATAAATTTTTTTTCAGAAACCTGTTGACAAATAAAAATCAAAGTGCTATTATAATCAAGTCGCACGAAACAGAGAGAAAAATCGAATGTGATTTATCAATTAAGTTTTGTGATGAATGACATTTGCAAACGTTATTCCGACAAGAAGAGCTTTTGGCAAAGAGGGCACAGAAAGAGAACAG
>CACXFV010000122.1 GCA_902767015.1 uncultured Lachnospiraceae bacterium
TGAATAGTAACAAGTTTTTAGGCATAAAAAACAGTGGCTCTCTATGACAGAAAACCACTGAAATGATGCTTAACTGAATGGCATTGTTAATATTATTATTAATATTAATATTAATATTAATAACCTGACGGTTAATACTGCTTTTGAACTTATCTGAATCCTTTTTTGCATAATGAAACAGTCTGTTGATTTCAGCAAAAACTAAATCTTTAAGCTTTTCTTCGTTGATATAATGTGCCGAACAATCTTTCAGATATTTGGCATAACCGCTGCATACATAGTACGGTTTATTTTTTGAGTGTTGTCTTCTCAGGTACATGATTTTGCCACAATCTGGACAGAAAAGAATCCTTTCAAAAAGAGCCGGTTCCTCAAATCGTGTATATCTATATTTTCCTGCTCTTATCTCCTGTGCTCTTTGAAAAATTTTACGCTCTATAATAGCTTCATGTGTGTCGGGAAAGATTTTAAAATCCTCCACACTGTTACGAGTTATTTTTTTGCTCTTATAGAACTTCTTTTCAGTTTTAAAATTAATCGTGTCTCCACAGTATTCCTGATGGTCTAAAATTCCTCCGATGGTTGATGGTGTCCAAAGGTAAGGATTTTTTTCGGCAAATGAATCACTACGGATATCTCCGAAGTAAGCTCTTGGCGAAAGAACCTTGTTCAGCATGAGATAGTTTGCTATATACTGAACTCCTCTGTGTTCTTCAACAAACAGCCGGAATATTTTTTTGACAACTTCAGCTGCCGGTTCATCAATAATCCACTGCTTATTTTCATCTTTCTTATATCCGTAAGGAGGATGAGGATTTAGTCTTTTTCCGGAATTGCCTTTGCTGCGGATTACCGCCTTTTGCTTTTTTGAAATATCTCTGGCATACCAATCGTTCATCAGATTATGAAATGGCAAGAAATCAAGTCCTGCTCCTGAGAATGTATCAACATTATCCGTAATTGATATAAACTGAACATCATACTGATGGAATACAATCTCCGTGTAATATCCGGACATAATATAGTCACGACCAAACCGAGACAAGTCCTTTACGATGACCGTATTCACAAATCCGTTCTGAATGTCATCAAGCATTCTGTTAAAGCCTTCCCTTTGAAATGTCGTACCACTGATTCCGTCATCGACGTAGAACCGGCAGTTCACAAATCCGTTTTTATTAGCATACTCTGAAAGTATTTCTTTTTGATGAGTAATACTGTTGCTTTCACCTTTTAACTCATCATCCTGCGACAGGCGGCAATACAAAGCCGTAAACATATCTGCTGCTTTCACTTCATTTTCCTCCAATCCAGTGACCAGACCGTATTTGATTTGACGTGTAACAGCAAATTCTAGACTGATGCTTCTCAATATTTAATTTTCAAGTTGCGTATTATCTGAGGAGCTAAATGTCCCTCTATATAATACAGGCAAAAATAAAGTCCAAAACGCAACCAAAAAAAAAAAAAATTATTTTTTGGTAGAAATGCACAAATTAAATATTACGAATTGTGCATTTCTATAAGTGTTTTTAACTTTGATAGGCATTTATGAATTTTCTTTGAACATGCCTATCGGCTGACGCCATATCTTTTTGCCAGTTCAGTATAGGTTATTTTTTCTCCACAGAAATAAAACTCCATGATTAACTTATGTCCGGCTGGGTCAATTTTTTCAGTATATCAAGTGCATGATAAAGGTCTTCGTAAGACAGACACATCTGTTCCGCCCTAAGCCACCTTTCGTATGCCACTGATTCGATATCTTTCTCAGCCTCATAATATACAACTCCGTTATCAATTTCTTTCTTTTTCTCATAGCGATAACGTCGATGTGTTTTCTTGATAAAATCAAGAATTTCATCTGTTACATCATCATTCATTTGCATAATCGTCCTCCCAATTATGCAAACAAGCTAATATATATAACCGAGTTCATTATAACACAACATTTTCATTTTACAAATTGTATTTTTGAAAAAATGATTAAAAAACAAAACATAAAGTTATCATATTAATATGAGGACTGATAAGTCCATAAGGGATTTATTTTCTCAACCGTCCCGTAGGGCGGTTTCAAAAACAGCAAGCACTGACCATTGTCGGACAAATGGTCGATTTTCCAAAAAATCTGTGCTTGTTAGGGAGAACCCTAAGACCCCGTTTGGGGATAGCTATCCATGTGGGATACTATCCAAAATGACACGGTATCGAAAGATACAAATGAAATAGAATATCGCAGTTGGAGAAAGATGAATTGAATGAAAACAGAAAACATAAAATAACGTTTAGGTTAAACGATGAGGAACTTGATTTTGTGAAAGAAAAAATGGAATTATCAAATTGCCGTTCAGTAAGTGCCTTTATCCGGAAGATGATTTTAAGCGGTGCAATCTATAATGTTGATACAACAGAACTTACAGAAATGAGACGTCTGATTGGTTCAATCTCAAACAACATTAATCAGATTGCTGTACGGGCAAATTTTCAAAACAGAATTACTGCGTAATGACCGCCGGAACACTTGGCACCTCTGCCACATATCTTCATGCGTGTGCTGATATTTTTAATAGCCATGCCGACACCTCACTTTCCTGCGCTTTGGCCGGTGCCGATTATGGTAGGATGGCAGGGCAGACTTTGTGGACGGTGAAGCTCTGCTCTTTAGAGCTTCATCGGACGCAAAGTACTGGGTAGGGTAGGCGTGCCCCGCACGCCGAAGGGGAAGTGTAGCTTCCCCTTTTGACTGCCGCAGGCAGGCAACCGCTGTCCGCAGGAAGCCTCCGGCAGGACGCACAATACCACCACTTGCGGTGGTATATCTGTGCGCACCCAGAAAATCCGGGTGAAGGACTTTATGCTTCGCCGCCTTCATTTTCCTCGCCCTCCGTTTCTTCGTTTTCCTCAGCTTCGACAGTTTCATTTTCGGCATTAACGCTTTTAGCTTCCTGCCCCTCTGACGGTCTTTCTTTTACAACCGTCTTTACCATGTTCTGAACATCCCTATTTTTGAAAGCGCAGGCAATGATCCTGTTCTTTTAATCTCAAGGTACGATGTCAAATTGATTGACAGTCTTTCAGGTAAATAGTTGTTTTCTCCTATATGCGCCGCATAAGGTTTGTTGCATATTCAAACAATGCATTAAAAGAATACTCCTGACAGGTAGGACAAAATATCCTTATGTCAGGAGTATTCTTTAACACCACAATGATTAATACTATTCCCGAGATTTTTACCCTTGAAACTCCTTTGTTTTGCGTAAAAATTCCTCTTCCGTCATATTGGCACGTCTGACAGCTTCTTCTATATCTATAATTCCATCA
>CACXFV010000123.1 GCA_902767015.1 uncultured Lachnospiraceae bacterium
AACAAAAAAGCAACTCAAAAAATAGCGTATGCAAAGTGTACCATAAAAATGAGTATACTGCACTACGCCTTTTTTTGAATCGCTTACGGATAAAATGGAATCAAAACCGTCCAAGGTTGCAAATATGGACGATTAAGGAGTGATAATAATGTTAGCAGTTCAAGGGTATTATGACGGAGCGACAATTAAGCCGTTAGAGAAAATAGTTGAAAAACCCAATCAGCGGGTCATCATTGCCATTATGGATGAATTTGCGGAGCCTATAAAGGCTGCTCGGCAAAAGGAAATGAGGGGAATACTTGAACAGTATGCTAATCCGGTATTGGCAGAAAAGGAAAAAGGCGCATGGAAGCGCGCTGTGGTAGAAAAGCATGGTAATGTTTGACGCAAATATGATATTGCGGTATCTTCTAAATGATAATCAGAAGATGGCAGACAAAGCCGAACAATACCTAAATATTAGCAATGTGTCGATAACAATAGAAGTCATTGCAGAAGTTGTCTATGTCTTAAAAGGATATATTTAATGGAACGTGCTAAGATAGTAGATACTATAAAAGGCTTTGTTGAAATGGCAGATTGTCAAGAAATAGATGTTTTGCGTCTTGCACTTCAATTGAAATTGTCTGAAAGACTAAAATCAAGTTCGCCCTTCAGAATGGAACTTAACTTTTCACTTCAGCCCATACCACATCCAAAGGTATGGTTAAAAATTCTGTTGATAATTGAATTTATCTGTTTTATAATGAAAATGTAACAATTCATCCGCGTTTATATTTCAAATAGCATATAAAAATAATATTGATTTGCAGACAAAGAGATTACTTGAGAAAAAATCGTTAGATTTGAAGATGTTTCAAGTATGTATAGTGAGGTATTTTATGGGAATCTATCTGAATCCGGGTTATCAGGCTTTTCAGGAGGCAATACATTCCGATATCTATGTAGATAAGACAGAGATGATTTTATATATGAATTCTGTTGTCAAAACAAAGCAGAAATATGTCAGTGTTTCAAGACCACGGCGATTCGGAAAAACAATGGCTGTAGATATGCTGTGTGCCTATTATGGAAAATCTTCTGACAGTCATTCTCTTTTTAAAAACTGGAATATTGCAAAACATAAAGACTGGGATATATATCTTGGGAAATTTGACGTTATCCGTGTTATAATGACAAAGTTTTTTAAAAAAAATGTTTCTGTTGATGAATCTCTTTATAAAATGCAAAAATTAATTGTAAGAGATATCTGTAAAGATTATCCTGATGTGGACTATTTTGATCAGGATGATTTGGTTCAAACGATGGAAGATCTATACGCCGCTACAGGCAAACAATTTATCATTGTGATAGATGAATGGGATGCTGTATTTCGTGTGCGTAAAGAAGATAAGAATGGGCAAACAGAATATTTAGATTTTTTACGGGACCTGCTGAAGGATAAAGAATATATTGCGCTGGCTTATATGACCGGAATTCTGCCTATTAAAAAGTATGGTGAACATTCAGCACTCAATATGTTTGACGAATATTCTATGATACAGCCAATGCAGCTTGCCGGATTTACAGGCTTTACAGAAGCTGAAGTGAAAAAACTCTGTAATGAATATGAGATGAGCTACGATGAAATTTCAAGTTGGTATGACGGCTATCTTATTAGTGACCGGATTCCTGTTGAGAAAAGAAGTTTGTACAGGCAGGGTAAATATGAAGAACACAAAATCTTTATTTACAACCCATTGTCAGTTGTAAAAGCCATGATGTCTGGTGTGATAGAAAACTATTGGAATAACACAGAAACCTATGAGGCATTGGCAGAATATATCCGAAAAGATTTTGACGGACTAAAGGAAACCACCGCGCTATTAATGGATGGTGCAAGAGTGAAGGTCAATCTGAGCAAATATCAAAATGACATGACAACCTTCCGGACAAAGGAAGACATACTTGCACTACTGATACATCTTGGTTACCTGGGTTATGACAATGATAACGAAGAAGTATTTATTCCAAACCGGGAAGTTCTTGAAGTATTTAAGGATTCAACTGATACGGTTGAATGGACAGATACATTTACCTCTTTCAGATCATCCTTAGAACTTTTAAAGGCAACATGGAAATGTGATGAAAAAAGGGTAGCAGAACTGATAGAAGCAGCTCACGATAAAGCCGGTAATAAGACTTATAATGACGAAGCAGCATTAAGTTATGCCATTCGTCTGGCATATTATGCTGCCCAAAAATATTATACTACTATCAAAGAATTAGATACAGGAAAGGGATACGCAGATCTTGTGTATCTTCCCTCACCTAAATATTCTGACAAACCTGCACTTCTGATTGAACTGAAATATGGCAAAAGTACGGAAGATGCTATGAAGCAGATACAAAAAGAGAGTTACCTTAGTGACCTGGAACATTATAGAGGAAATATTTTAGTAATTGCTGTGAATTACGACAAGGAAATTTCAAATAAACAAAACGGTTTCAAGCATCATAGCTGTAAAATAGAGAAAGCATGATGATGATTATGTAAGCGATTCAAAAAAAGGCGTAGTGCAGTATACTCATTTTTATGGTACACTTTGCATACGCTATTATTTGAGTTGCTTTTTGTTTTAACGGTCAGCCTGCATTCTGCTGGTAATTGTTCTGACCACGGAAGATACTCATCCAATATATCCGGATGATTTGCAA
>CACXFV010000124.1 GCA_902767015.1 uncultured Lachnospiraceae bacterium
AAGTTTATCAATTTGTTTTTTGTACTTTAAATATCTAATTACCAAATCAGCCGCTTTAACGATTGCTCCAGCAATCCATACACCCATTAATATGTGATAAACCTTTACCCCTGAAACACCTGCCTCCTTCCTGATTGCCAAGTATAAAGCATTAAATGCCCCTTCCGCCGGTATAACCTTAACCCAAGGCAATTCTATCGGAATCATCATCCTTACAGCGCAAAAAATGTATAAGACTATAATGCCCGAAACACTGCATATATCTATTAACCTGCTTCTTTTTCTCAATATGGTAAACAATACCATCAATGCACTGCCCCATATTATGCTCATCGCTATTGAGAAAAAAGTAATTTTCATATCATTTTCTATTTCCTCTCAACTGCTTTATGATATTTTCCAACTCTTGTATAAGTTCTTCGTCTGCCTCCTCATCGCTACTCGAAGAACCAGTCATGGCTAATGCAATGTTTCCAAGAGCACTTCTCTTTATTCCCTTCTCTGTCAAAAGTAATGCTGCATATTCCTCTTTGGTCATGGCATATTCAAATTGCCTTGCATATTGGGTGTGGCTTCTTTCAACACCACTAACTTTAATGTAGCCCTTCTCCAATAAGGACTGAATTGTATTAAAAAGAGTCGATTTATTCCAGCCCTTACCCTTAAGTACAGATCCTATCTCGGCAGTAGTCAGCGGTCTCTGTTCATCCCAAAGCAGTTCCATCAGGTTCTCTTCTTTTGGATTCATCAGATTTTTGTCTTTCATATCGTTATCCTTTATTCCATTATTTTTGGAGTAGTTCCATTTGTATATTATCATCTATGAAAATCTATGTCAATTCATTTTATATAGTTATGCCTTAATTTCCGCTGACTACTCAAGATAGTGTATTGAATCACAATGCCGCTTCTTTGGACTTTGTGGCAGTCTTCTGAGGCGCATCGTGCTTCTGCTGTGATACTTCTGCTTTCTTCTCTGAGAGCCTGTCTTTCAAGGACTCTCTCGGCTTTTCCTCCTGTTCCTTGCCTCTGGACTTATAAAACTCCACCATGCCCTTCAGCTCTCTGTTGGATACCTTGGTCTTTTCAGTCTCCCAGATCTTCTTGCCATCAGCACCTTCTCCGACGCAGTGATCCTTGCGTACTGTGGTATGACCATCGGCAGGCAGCTTCATCCACATACCCTTACCATACTGATCCTCATGCACCGCATTTGACCTTGCCACAAATGTTGCCCAGGGGCTGTGATCATTTTCATCTTTATTGGGAATAAGGATCTGCTTATACTCCTTGCCATCCTTTCCCGTAAAAGGCTCTCCGACACATCCCTTGCCAAATTTGATGGTGATCTCATCCATCTTCTTTTTTTCAGCTGTCTGTTCCATAAAACTCATCTCTCCTTTCATCAGTAGCACACGGGCTCGTGAAATACCTCACCTCGTGTGTTTTGAATACGAGAAAGTAACCATTTGTGGAATACCAAATGGAACTTTCTCAGTAAAAATCTGACGGAGAGGTTATCCTCTCCGCCGTAAATGTGTTTATTCATCTTTTTCTGATACATCTGCTGCGCTCTCCTCTTCCGTATCAGATACTGTTGCATCTTCCATATCCTCCGCCGTAGGAGCAGGTCTGTCTTTCTGTTCTGCTGTAGGCTCTGGATAATCTGCCGCATCATCGGCATTGTCAAACCATGCATCATTAGGATCCTTTTCCTGCTCATCTGCATCGTCTGCATATACTTCCTCTTCGGTTTCTTCATCTTCATCCTCGACAAAATCACCGTCCTGCTTTTTCTTAACAACCTTGAAATAATATGCAGCTCCGATCACACCACCGCCAAATATTGCCATGATGATATATCCCAAAAGCGGATTACTCTTAACAGGCTCCGCAGGTTCTTCCTCAGCCGGCTCCTCTGTTTCAGTCTCCTGTGGCTCTTCCGGTGTTTCCGTAGGAGTCTCAACTTCATGTGTATCGTCGATATCCACGTTGTTGTTAGGCAGTGCGCTCTCCGTCACAGGGATCTGTGATTCCAGTGCTGCTGAATTCTTAGGCAGAGTCTCTGAATTATCGGTTGTAACATTAAGCAGGTCGTTCTCTGTGATCTCAGTCAGGAAGTAAACCATTTCCTCCTGTCCATCACGATCAATTATCAGATAAAAGACCTTGCCGCTTGCAGCTTCAATGGTATAGAACTCTTTTCCAAGGTTCATATTCTCGCCATTTTCTCCATCTGATAAAGCGGCTTCCTCTGCATCAGCCTTGGCAAACTCGGCTTTCTTCTGTGCCTCGGGAGATGTATTGGTGCTG
>CACXFV010000125.1 GCA_902767015.1 uncultured Lachnospiraceae bacterium
ATTTCTCCTATTGTTCTCCTTCAAATAAATATTTACCGTCCATCTGTAATAAAATGCTTCACTCTCTGGATTCTAGTTGTACTAGTTCTGTTCTAATAATTTGTTGATCCTAATAAAACCTTCATACAGTCATGCTCTAAATTAAATCATATTAAATGCTTTCAATGCTTCTATTATTGCCTCCTCTTTCTCTTTTGGACACTGTGGTTGTTTTGCATCATTAGATTTTGATAAATTAAAGTTTACTCCAACCTCTATTCCACATTTTCTTTTTACCTGTGAAATGTATAGATTAGAAACCTTCAACCCATGCTCTTTCAGCACATACTCCTGAATTTCCTTATAAGCAGCCTTCGTCTCCGCACTCGTCACATCAAGTTCATCCAGTACCAATTCCACCTCAACATAATCATCCGGCTTTTGTTGGGACAAGAGAACTACCGTCTCCACATGCACTGTCCCCGGAAACATATCCACCGCACAAACCTTCTCAACCATATACCCTCTCGCCTGCAACACCTCCAAATCCCTTGCCAGCGATGTTGGTTTACATGAAATATACACGATTCTGTCTACACCATACATGATAATCTTTTCAAGTGCCTTTGGATGAATGCCATCTCTGGGCGGATCCAACACTATCAAATCCGGTTTATCTTCTATTTCATCAATTATCTTCAGCACATCTCCCGCAATAAACTCACAATTATCAAGCCCATTAAGCTCTGCATTCTCCCTTGCGGCTTCTACCGCCTCTTCCACTATCTCCACACCTATTACCTTTTTGGCAATGGGCGCAAGTATCTGTGCAATAGTTCCTGTGCCACTGTACAAATCAAATATCAGTTTATCCTGTGTGTCCCCCACATATTCTCTAACTTTAGAATACAACCGTTCCGCTCCCAGCGAATTGGTCTGAAAAAAAGAAAACGTAGAAATCTTAAAGCGAAGTCCCAATAATTCTTCATATAAATATTCTTCGCCATATAAAACCTCTGTCCTGTCACTTTTGACCATATCAGCCAGTCCATCATTATAAATATGCATTATTCCAATGATGTTTCCCTCTAAATCCAGCGCTAACAATTTTTCCACTAACTCGTTAAGAGTAATCTCCATCGAAGTGGTTGTTACCAGACCTACAATAATGTCCCCTGTCTTTACCGCGCGCCTGATGAGAAGATGTCTTAAATACCCTTCCTTAGTCATCTTATGATAATAAGGAATATTCTTTTCTTTAAAAAAGGTAAGTGTCAACGAAACAATCTTATTATAATCATCATTTACAATCTTACAGGAATCTGTATTTACAATATCATAAAAACTTCCTTTCTTGTGAAGTCCGAGCGCCAGTGCTCCACCTTTACACTCATCCCCAAAAGTATATTCCATTTTATTCCGGTATGCAAATTCAATCGGGCTTCCAACAATCCCTTCAAACTCAAATTCATGATGTATCACATCTTCAAGAATACTTTTTACCATATTCTGCTTTAAGACAAGCTGGTTTTTGTAACTCATCGTCTGATATGTACAGCCGCCACATATGCCAAATTTTTCACATAGGGCATTTCTTTCTTCCATATCAGATTTCTCGAGCACCTCTATCAGCCTGCCTTCATACTTTGATGAGCGTTTTTTAGACAACATAAACTTTATACGCTGTCCCGGCAACGCTCCCTTTACTATAATTTTATGTATTACCCCTTCTTCTTCGTAATAAATGATTCCTTTATTGGGAAATAATAATTCGCCTACCACTCCTGTATATTCATTTCCTTTTTTCACAGTTTCCTCACTTCCCGTCAACCATTCAGAACGTCATTCACATCATCAACCTTTGATTTTTTCTTCTTTCCACTTCCCAAATCCGGCATAAACAAAATTCTAAGTGCCAACGCTGCTCCTCCGAAAATCATGATTAGCATCAATACAAATTCATATAAATTAGAACGCTGATACCTCAATTCCACTGAAGAAATAACACCAAACACTATAAATAACGTTCCTAATATCGTGATAAACTTCCCTGCAAAATTGTTTGGAAATATCACCCATACAACAACTCCTATGATAAGCGGCACCAAAACAAGTCCTCCCGGAACGCCTCTTCCGCCAAACAATCCCCACTGTCCATACATACTTCCAAATCCATTTCCATATGTGCCAACCGATACCTGTTTTGAAAACAAAAACAATCCTGAGCCACACAATAACATTCCTATCAACAGTAATAACAACTGCTTTCCCGCCGTCTTCTTCTCATCCATTTAATATTCCTCCTTTGCAAATGTTCAATTTAATTCTAAGCATCTACATCATAACATACCACATTTTAAATAAAAAGCTATCGTTTCACACGATAGCCATTTTATTATATGAAATAGTTACTATTATAATATAGACAAAATCATTGCATATGGCAATTCAGCCACACTACATATCATTCATCGAATGATATGTCTCAAACAACACTTCAACCATTTACCGTCTTTTATAACTCTCAATGATAACATGTTGAAAATATCAGACACTTCCTATGCCTCATCATCCTCATCATCAAAGAAATCATCATCAAAATCGTCATCATCATCAAAATCGTCATCATCAAACTCATCAAGATAATCCGGCTTCAGATACTTATACAATCCATATGCCAGCAAAACAATTCCTACCACCGCACCTGCTATCGCCAGTATTGTACATACCTTTTTCTTCTTCTCCTCCTGCTTATTAAATGCCTCTTCCTTTTTGAGAAGCTTGTTAAGCTTAGATACATTAATCAAATTTTCAATCTTCTCCATATCACACAACCTTTCCTTCGCATAAATAATCACTTTCACAGATATTACTCAATAAATATTCCATTCTGCCCCATCAGTAATCTTATTAATACGAAAATATATTAAATGACTTTTTTTATTATAACATCTTTTTCAGTTTTTTACTATAGTTTTTTCTACAGTTTTTCTATATTTTCTTCAATTTTGCAAAGGAGGCAAACATTTTTTTCTGTCCTGCCGTGATAAAATCCACCGTAACTTCATAATCCCTGCCGCCTTCGGTAATATTTAACACCTTTCCGATACCAAACTTGACATGTTCCACAGTATCTCCCACTGTATAATCTAACTTATCAGTCTTCGTTACTTTATATTGTTTTACCTCAAATGGCTTGGTTTTAAAAATAGACGTAGCATTGGAAGCAGAAGTATTTAACGATTTTGCCTTTTGTTCTTTCGCAGAGTTCTGACCGTCAGGAGAGGAAGCCTTTAAAATTTCCGATGATATCTCTCTCACAAATCTTGACATAGGATTGAACTGCAATTCTCCCCTACTCATACGTCTTCTCGCACAAGTAATGGTCAGACTGTCCATAGCTCTTGTGATTGCCACATAACAAAGTCTCCTTTCTTCCTCTATCTCACTTTCAGAATCAGAAAAAATGGCTCCTTTCCCCGGAAATAAACCTTCTTCCATTCCACACAAAAATACCTTAGGAAACTCAAGTCCCTTTGCACTATGTATTGTCATAAGCACCACATAGTCGTTATCATTTTCCAGACTGTCTATCTCCGCCACCAATGCAATTTCCTCCAAAAATTCCCTCAGCTTCGGATGTTCATGTGCTTCTTCGTAGTCTACTATTTTATTAAAAAATTCATCGATGTTGGCAATTCTATCTTCCGCTTCCTGGGTATCTTCTGCCTTTAACTCAGCAACATATCCTGTCTCTTCCAATATTGTCTCCATAATATCAGAAATCTTGGCATATTTCATCTCTGCCCGCAGACGTTGTATAAAATCCACAAACGGCTTTACTTTTGCAGCACCTCTGCCTACCACCGACATCGCATTCTCATTTTTAAGCGCATCATAAAAGCTCATGGAATTTGCCTGTGCAAACATATCGAATTTCCCCACAGTGGTGGCACCTATTCCTCTTTTGGGTACATTGATAATTCGCTTTACAGCAACATCGTCTCTCCCATTATCTACTACTTTTAAATAGGCTATCAAATCTTTTATCTCTTTTCGCTGATAAAAATTAATACCACCAATTATTTTATAGGGAATACCTTCTCTGACAAAAAGTTCCTCCAAAACACGTGACTGTGCATTTGTCCTGTACAGACATGCAATATTTCTGTAAGCATATTGTTTTTTTCTCACATATGTCGATATCTCGTCAGTGATATATTCTGCTTCAGCATACTCATTTTCAAGCTGCTTAAGGACAACACCGTCTCCCTCTTCTTTCTGTGTCCAGAGTGCTTTCTGTTTTCTCTGTACATTGTTCGCAATAACGGAATTGGCTGCTCCGAGAATATTCTTAGTCGAACGATAATTCTGTTCCAGCTTAATTACCCTGGCGTCCGGAAAATACTTTTCAAAATCAAGTATATTGGCAATATTCGCTCCTCTGAAACCATAAATGGATTGATCATCATCACCCACCACACAAATATTTTTTTTGTCCCCGGCAAGTAGTCTGACTAATATAAACTGCACCGTATTTGTATCCTGATACTCATCAACCATGATATATTGAAATCTTCTCTGATAGTTTTCAAGCACTTCCGACTCTGACCTCAACAGTTCAACAGTCTTTACCAGCAAATCATCAAAATCCAACGCATTGTTGCTTTTCAGCTGTTTTTGATACTCTGTATAGGCATTTGCAATCTTTTTCTTTGTAAAATCCATCTCATTCTCTTTTGCATAGTCAGACGGCGTAATCATTTCATTTTTTGCTCGTGATATTTCTGAAAGTATTGCCCTCTCTTTTAAGTATTTCGTGTCAATATTAAGCCTTTTACAAATGTCCTTCATTACTGACTTCTGGTCATCTGTATCATATATTGTAAAATTATTGTCAAATCCCAGCCTGTCAATATATCTTCTGAGCATCCTCACACACATGGAATGAAAAGTGCTCACCCATACTCCTTCTGCACCAAATTCCATAAGCGCATTAACTCTGTTGCGCATCTCACCTGCCGCTTTATTGGTAAAGGTAATGGCAAGTATATTAAATGCAGGGACTCCGCTTTCCATCAGGTAAGCAATTCTATGCGTCAAAACTCTCGTTTTGCCTGAACCCGCTCCCGCAAGAATTAACAGAGGACCTTCTGTGTGGAAAACCGCTTCCCTTTGCATATCATTAAGTGAATCATAAATACTCATCAATCTAATTCCTTTATTTTAATTATTGCTTAGGAACTGTTCATAGTTAAGCTTTACAATTTTTCTGCTGAAATGCCTGCACTTATGGTAATTCAACAAAAAAATAATTAAGCTATTCATGAACAGTTTCTTATTTATTAGAAAGTAACTGCCCAGCTGACCGCCCTTCGCAAAATATCTTCCAAAACTAACAAGGCTGTCTTATTATTTTGCCACAGTTTGCTGACTGCGACATAATAACAAGACAACCCGTGTGTATATGCAAGTGTATATATGCAAGCCTATATATTGCTATCCACTAACCAAGCTTTGTTCCACAATTTGAACAGAACTTTGCTCCATTTGTAGCCGTTCCACAGTTAGGACAGAACTTTGGCACTGCGCCGCCTGCCTGCTGTGCAGTATCATTCTGCGGCTGCTGCATCTGCTGATTTTGTGCATACATTCCCTGATTTGACATCTGCTGATTCGGATAACCCATTCCGCCCTGCATATTGTTATTCATGGAATTTTGCATGGTGTTGACCATCTGCTGTCCCATCATCATTCCCATCTGCATGCCTGCCATCTGATTTGCCATATTAGCCATGCCATTACCACCTGCGCCACCGCCATGAGCCATACTGTCAACCATTGACATCTGTGTATATCTGTTCAGGTCTCCCACCATACTCTGGGAAGCGGCTTTCTCCTGCATTCTCTTAACAGATTCAGGATAATTAAAGCTCTCAATATTAAACGCTGTTATCGAGATACCTATCTTACTTGTATCCATGTCAAATTCTTCGCGAATACCCTTTGATATATCTATCGCATTGGCCTGAAGATTAAACATATCCTTGCCTTCTCTGGTAATCCACTTCATCAGCATTGGATTCAATGAAGAAGTAATTCTCTCCTTAATCTCATCAACAGCATACTGCTTCTTTACCCCTGCAATCTTCTCGATAAAGACATCATAATCACTTACTTTACATGAGAAAGTTCCAAAGGCCCCTATCGGCATACCTCCCGGAAGTCCCGGTGCCTGAATATTAATCGGTGTCTTCGTTCCCCATCTTACCGTAAATTCTTTTGTATTGATAAACAAGACTTCTGCTCTTACACCACTGTTAAAACCAAATTTAATCCCCTTAAGAGTAGATAAAAACGGTATAATCTGCGATTCTATGTCAAAGCTTCCCGGATCCTTAAAGATACCTTCTGTTTTTCCATTATACATAAAAATTGCATCCTGTCCTGGTCTGATGATGAGCTTACTTCCTTTTTTTATCTCATCATTGTTCCACTTCCAGAACATTATATCATCTCTCTGCTCCTGCCATTCTACTACATTTGAAAACTGATTTCCAAAAAGTCCCATTTTAATATTCCTGCCACTAAAAATAGATAGCTTTCCCTTTCCTAGATTTTTCTATTAGCTTTCAAGCATGATACATTTCAAACAAATCCCTGTCCATATCCCTGCATATCGCGTCTCCGTTACGGTTCCTCATCCACCTCACGATATGTGACATCAATGTACTGCTCATCATAAAACGCTATGTCATCTGTCTCAACTACAATGCCCTGCTGTACGTTGTCTTCAATAACCGGTAATTCTGATGCATGTGCCCGAACAACAAATATGCTGACAATAATGGCCACAATAATGGCTATGATGATGGCTATCTTTACCGGGCTCTTAGGATAGGCACCCTTGATTTTTCCTGTCTGTCCATTAATCAGAACCGTGTAATTCTTATTGGCATAGGAATATGCTGTTGAATATACAGGAATCAGGATATGTTTATAGGTCTCTTCCTGATACTTCGGCGAAAGAGAAATATCTCTTACCTCATCGTACCTTTTGAGTACATCCTGTCTGACAAGGTTCTCCAACTCATGCTCCATTACTCTAACCGCATCCTTATGTGCCTGTTCCAACGAAACCGTATAACATTCGGCACTATAGCCGGACAAATATTCCGGTGAATATGAAACCAGACTATTCTTCACCTCATAATTCTCAATGCCTTTCAATTGCGATTCCTTCAGATTCTTTGATCCTCTGATCAGGACATCATCAAAGAATTTATTAACCGTTCCAAAGGTACTGTACCAGTCCGTTACTGTCTCCGTAGTGGTAGAACCATCTGATTTTTTTACCTGTTTTTCTCTGTTCTTACCTCCTTGTGCAGAATAATCACATTTGACATCTGCATCAAATGTCCAGTACGGCACATAGATTCCCTGAATCTTATCTCTCTCATAAAGATTCTTCAGCTTGCCCGGTGCCAGCCATCTCTTGGATATCCATTTGGAGAAAGTCTCTTTAACCTGGTTCTTATCTACTTTAAACGGTACTACACCATCCGGCAATACTGCCTCCTCCTGTTTATCAGCCAACACATACTTAGAACCGCAATACGGGCATTCTGTTGCTGTACAGTCAGAGGAGACCTCTACCCTCGCACCACATCCCTTACACTGCATGGTGCTGGATTTTTTCTCACTGACAGAAAGCTTCTGCATCGCCCTTCTGTTAAGATCATGCTCTACGATCTTATTTTTATCATTAGCAATCGTAACCTCTGTATCGCAGTTTGGACACTTTAATGACTGTGACTTAACATTAAATTCCATGATTCCGCCACAATTACTGCAATAATATACTTTATCTGCCATATTTTCCTCATTTCTGTGTCTGCTTCGTCGCACAGACCCTCTGAAAATCTTGCATATCTTTTATATACTTATATATCAAGAAAAAGGTGCCGTAAAAATGTACTCTTTTGTGCAATCTAAAATCCAATATGTACATATGGCACCTGTAATCCTTAATTTAAAATATTCTCAATATACTATTATAAGCCCATCTTAGCCTTTAAAGCAGCAAGCTCATCATCCACTGCAGGTGATGTTGAAGATGTTGCCACATCATCATACTTCGCTGCAAGATTAGAGACATCTGCCTCCTCAGCTGATGAATTAAGCTCTGCCATGGCATTCGCTTTGTCTAACATATTGTTAGCCTTAGCTTCCATTCTGTCAAATGCCGAAAGGCTTCCACCTGCACTTGAAACACTGCCGGCAATCTTATTCAGTCTCTCCTGTGTCTTAGCAGCAGCTACCTTAGCTTTAATCGAATCCTTACGTGCATTTAAATCAGCAATATCTTTTGTAAGCTTATCATGCATCTGACGCATCTTAGCTGCATTTGCCGATGCCACCTCGTATGTCTGGGTAAGACTAACCTTCTGCTGCTCAAGCTGTGACTTCTTAGCAAGGAACTGTCTCGCATCATTATCATTACCTGCCACAACTGCCTTCTCAGCATACTTCTGATACTTCTCAATCTCAGCATTGCACTCATCAAGCTGTCTCTTGCATCTTGTTTCTTCTGCCATTACCGCTGCTGTTTCAGCCTTGACTTTTCCCAGATCACTTTCAATATTTCTCAGATATTGGTCAATCATCTTCTCCGGATCTTCTGCCTTATCAAGCAGAGCATTAATGTTTGCTGACATAATGTCTTTAAACCTAGATAAAATTCCCATCTCTGTTTCCTCCTTAATCTTTCATAAATTAATATTGACTTAGAGCACGTTTAATGTCAGTACTTATTATACAATATCCTTTTCAAAATGTCACTAGCAAATATTTGATTTTCTACTTGTAATCTGGTTTTTAATACTTTATAATTAATTAACGTACAGTACACTATATAGTCTCACTGTAATAACATCAGTAAAAGTGCATATTATATTGTCGTACCGGATGTCATCTCCGTGATACCGGTCTCACACTGCAGCAGAAATGAGGATTAAGATGATTAAACCTGAAGAGATTTTGAAAGACATTATCAATAAACTCAATATTATTGACGATTCAGATATACCGGCGATTGACCTCTACATGGATCAGGTAACCACCTTTATGGACAGTCAGCTCTCTGGAAGCAAGAGACATAATGACGATAAGATTCTGACAAAGACGATGATTAACAATTATTCAAAGAATGACCTTTTACCACCGCCGGTAAAAAAACGATATTCCAAACAACATGTCATTCTCTTAATCTTTATCTACTACTACAAAAACATTCTTTCCATTAATGACATCAACACCATTCTTTCTCCGATATGCGAGAACTATTTTGATAAGAACAAGATATGCTCACTTGACAGAATTTATAACGAAGCATGTGATATAGAGACAAACATGATTAACGATGTGACAGCCGACATTCAGCATAAAATAGATGCCTCTAAAGAACGTTTTACCGATTTACCTGAAGATGACAGAGACTTTTTACAATTATATTCACTGATTACCTCTCTCTGCTTTGACGTATATCTCAAAAAACAAATGCTGGAGGGCATCATCGACCATATGAATCCCGAAGACGATTTCACGCCTTCCAAGGAGGCAAAGAAATCAAAAGACACGGACAATAAAACTCGCAAAAATTAAGCTTCATAAATCAAATCAGACTGCGACAGCAATGCTTGCTGCCACAGTCTTTTTATTTCATTCATTATCCCTGATTCTTCCGATAACCGCATCATATCCGCCATTGCCATAATTTAATGCTCTGTTTACCCTGCTGATTGTCGCTGTAGATGCTCCCGTTGCCTTTGCAATCCCGGTATAGGTCTTCCCCTCTCTGAGCATCTGCGCCACCTCATAGCGCTGCGCCATAGCATTCAACTCATTGATAGTGCACACATCCATAAAGAAATTATAACATTCATCTGGATTTTTTAACATCAAAACAGCCTCGAACAAATGGTTCATTTCATCACTTCTGATTTTATCATTCATAGATGTAACTTCCTTTCCACCATAATCACTGCCTGCTTCTTATTCTAAAGCAACCGTTAATGCCGGTACTTATTCAGATATTTTCTCAGCCTGTCCGGAAAAAAGTTCAAAACCAACTCATAATCAAAGCCTGTCTCCTCAATCAGACTCAGCGCGCTATCATGCCTGGCTACTGTTTTAACAGCATGTGCATCGCTGCCAATCACCACCGGAACCGAATATTCCTTACAATATTCAAGCATTTTTCTGTCATTTTCTCTGGCATTGAGTCTAAAGCCACTGGATATAGAATTGTCATTTAACTCCAGCAATGTTCCATATTCTTTTGAAGCCTTTACAATAGCTTCATAATCGACAGGCACCCTCCCGTCATCGGGGTGACCTATGATATTAATCAAAGGATTTTTCATCGCGCCGATAATAGCACTGGTATTTTGCTCTATTGTTCCCGACGTATAGCCAATGGTATTATGTATACTGGCAATCGTAATATCCATCTCCTGCAGATTCTCCACTGACATATCTACATTTCCCCCATAGTCAAGAATATTAAGTTCTACACCAAGGCAAACTTCTATATCATCATAAAAATCCCTGCTTACATTCTTTAAATTCTGAAAATATTCTGTTCCACAGGTGCCCGGCATCGTAACCGCATGATCCGTTATTCCATATAACTTTATCCCTCTGTTTCGCGCAGTATCTACCATCTCCTGTATTGTATTATAGGCATGCCCACTGGCAATAGTATGTGTATGCATATCTGCCTGATATTCATAATTCTCTTTCATCATTCCACCCATGAGGCTGCCGGTTCAGAATGTCTGTAACTCGCAGTCCCTTTCCTTACAACTTACCATCTTCGGTAATCAAACACTCCACTGTCAATCGTTTCCCACCTTATATTTGATGTACCAGACTAAGTTTATCATCATTTTCCCAAAAAATAAACTGTTTTTGCCACAAAACTTATATTAAATTCATTTGACACTATCATAAAAACGTGCTATTCTATTCATTGGACGTGATAATAAATACTTCACAGTCCGACTTATAATATTTTGGAGGTATCAAAATGAACAAAGGTACTGTTAAATGGTTTAATAACCAAAAAGGTTACGGATTTATCTCTGATGAACAGGGTAATGACGTGTTCGTTCACTACTCAGGACTTAACATGGAGGGCTTCAAGTCGTTAGAAGAAGGCGCTGAGGTTGAGTTTGAAGTTATTGAAGGTGCCAAGGGACCTCAGGCTACTAACGTAACAAAATTATAATCAATAAGTAAATGGTGTGCCTTTTTCAATCTATATAAAATTTCGATTTTTTATTTTTGAATGAGCTATATTATTTAACAAAGTGATTAACAAAACCGGTTGTACTTCTGACAACCGGTTTTCCTTTTTTATTTTAAAAGTCTCTGAATCTCCTCTATGGTAAACCTGTAATGTGAATTACAAAACTGGCAGTTCAGTTCAACCTCCTTACCTTCTCTTATCATATCCTCCAGTTCAGTTCTTCCCAAACTGATTAATACTTTCTCAACTCTCTCCTTTGAACAATTACAGCTAAATTTTACCGGTATCTGATCTGTCAACTCTACCCCCAAGTCTCCAAGAATATCCTCAAGGATACTTTCAGGTGTCATTCCTCTCTCAAACATCTCTGTCACAGATGTGATACCCTTTATCTTCTCCTCCAAAAAATCCACTGTCTTGTCATCTGCAAACGGCATCAACTGAATAATAAAACCTCCCGCCTGCTTTACCGTGTTATTCTTTTCCAGCAATACGCCCAGTGCGACCGCAGACGGCACCTGCTCCGAAGAGGCAAAATAATATGTCAGATCTTCTGCAACTTCACTTGTCGTAAGCGGTACCTGACTGACATAAGGCTCCTTCAAACCCATGTCCTTGATTACCGTCAGTGTTCCATATCCAATTGCTCCCCCCACATCAAGCTTTCCCAAATAATTGGGAGGTATCACAACATTCGGATTCCCCACATATCCTTTGACAACAGCATGGGAATCCGCCGTGACAGTCACGCCGCCTATCGGTCCGTCTCCCTTCATCATGACTGTCAGAATATCCTTGTCTCCCTTCATCATAATGCCCATCATCGCCGCACCTGTCATCAGCCTGCCAAGTGCCGCCGTTGCAACCGGACTTGTATTGTGAATCTGCCTTGCATATTCCACCATTTCTCTCGTCGTTGCTGCAAAAGCTCTGATTTGATGATTCGCAGCCGTTGCTCTCAAAATATAATCCTGCATCTTTTTCCTCCTTATCCTCTGATTTACCGTCAAAAATCAAAATAGCATACAACTGCTGCCAGCTGTCATATCTCAGATGTGCTTCTTTCCCTGTTCTTTGGCAATCACATATATTCTTTCGCTTTTCTCATTCGGCGGCTTTTTTGTAAATGCATCATACACCGCCACAAGCTCCATTCCTGCCTGATGAATAATGTCCGAAATTTCTTTTACCGTATAAGCTCTCTGTATATGATTTTCAACATATTTATCATATTTTTCGCCATCTTCCCTGACAAACAATGTTAACTCATACTCATTAATCCGCTCATCCCCGTAGTAGCTGTTTTCCCAGATGAAACTACTATTGTCGCGATTTTCGGCAATCGTTGTATCTCCTATATTTTCATACTTATATATCGTGTTCAGATCAAATATAAATACCCCGCCTGCATCAAGATAATTATTGGCGAGTTGAAACACTGACAATAAATCCTCAGGATCCGTTATATAGTTTATCGAATCACATATGCTTACGATAGCCCTGACCGTTCCATACAACTCAAATTCCCTCATATCCTGATGCAGATATAAAATATCATGATCTGATTGCTCACTCTTATCAAGTGCAATATTCAACATTTCATCGGAATTATCAATGCCAATCATATCATATCCGTATGATGCCAGTCGTTCTGTTACGTTACCGGTTCCGCAACCCAAATCAAGCACCAGTCCCGAAGCAACACCATTTTCACATAAAAGGCCATGCAAATATTCACACCACTCATCATAAGGAACATTATCCATAAACATATCATATACCTGTGCAAAACCGGAATATGTTTCCACAATATCACCTTCCAATAGTAATCTTATAATAATATACATGATTTTTAATCTAAAAGCAACCTTGATTATTCCCATTACTTATCATATAATATCTGTTGGGTTAACGTGAAATAGAGGACTTTTCATTCCCTCGAATCATAACTAATAGCAAACAATAACAAAGAAAGTGGCGGAAAATTTGAAAAATAATTATATCTACAAACACATAAGAATTTCAGGATTGTTTAGCGTGATTCTCTCCGTCGTTATGCTGCTTTTAATTTATATCATTGCAGATAACATTGATTTTACCGAGGTATTCGCGCCTTCCGACATTTCTTCTGCCGGTAAGGCTTATCAGAATTATATGTCCGGCAATGAATATGTCAATGTCACACTGAATAATGTTCATTATACCGGCTATGACTGTTACCATCATGGTAATATTTATGCCTCATATTATTATAGTCTGAGTGGCAATTCCTGCACATTAATACTGTTGGAAAATAAAAATGGGCGGCTTCCTGAAGAATTAGATAATTATCACATTACTGCCAGACTGGTAAAATCAGATAAACTTACGGATACTGTCATCGATATGCTCGCAAAGGACCTTAGCTGGACCAGTGACGGACTAAAAAGCATTACATCAAGTGTCATCATTGATGAGACTGCCTACCGCTATCATTTATACTTATATCTTGCTATTGCATTAGGAATCATTTTGCTTATTATATCCAGCTACCTGATTTCAAACTTGATTTACATACTGATTCCTGCTGTCCATCCTGCGTGTATTTATTTTAGGCGATTGTCAAAAGAAAAGAAGACAATTGCACATGTCAACAAGGAGCTTTATACCGGCATTATTATCAAATCCGGCAATATCATGCTTACCGAGCATTACATAGTATGTGCAAGCCTTTTTAATATTGACATCATTCCCATCAACAAAATTATATGGGCATATGAGCATAGTACCTGGCAGCATTTTCTATGGTTTAAAATCAAGCTTAACTATACCTTAAGTATTTTATATGGTCATCGAATTCATATCGATTCTCCGCGTAACACCAAAGAAGATATTGATACCATTATTAACTACCTGAAATCATATTATCCTAATATTATTTTTGACTACACACTTGAAAATAAGATTGCTGCCAAAAAACGTGCAGACACCATTACCAAACAAAACAAGCTTAAGAAAAAGATACAAACTAAAAGAGACAGAAAACCATTTTGAGGCCTGCAGCATGATACCTCAAATATGATAACTGTCTCTTCATTATTCGATTCTTTCCCTATATTTCTCTGTCATCTGCCACAACAGAATTTATACTTTTTACCACTTCCGCATGGACAAGGATCATTTCTTCCAACCTTATTGCCCTTTACCACTGTGTGGGATGCCTTCTGTTCCTTATAAAGTTCCTTTCTGCGTGCTTCATCAATTAATGAATCCCACTGCTTCAACTCATAAAGCCATGATGCTTTTGCTTCTACCATATTCTTATATAATAATTCTTTATCATATCCAAGATTTACCACGGTATCTTGTGTCATTGTATCTATTGGATTCTCTTCTTTCAAACTTTCATTAATTCCGTCAAGAAATCCTACCATAATCAGTAACTCAACACCATACTTTTCAGCAAGTTCTTTTACTGTACCCTTGACTACCTCATCAGGATTGGAAAGTATCTTCTCATAAATGCCTTGTTCAAGCGTAAAATAATTTGCCCAAAATCTGTCACTTTCCTTCTTTGACATTTCTGCTGAATACGCAATTCCTCTCCATGTCTCTAATAATGTAAGCTCCTTTTGTTCTTCCATTTCAACCTCCAAAGTATTTAAATACAATATATAGTATTTGTGTCAAAATAACACAAGCAACATTATATATCAATTATCATTTTTTTTCAACCATTTTAAATTAAGAGGTTCCTATTCACTCTTGTCCTGCTTCGGGATAATTACATTATTATTTTTCAGTGCCTCAACAATTTCATTGAGATTTTCATCATTTTTACATGCAAGTTCAAGCTCAGCATCTGTATCGGCAAACAATTTTTTAACTGCGCTGCTATTCTTCATCTTGTTGATATACTTATAAATACCGGTATTCTTATCATTCAAATTCATATACAACTTATACTGTACAATTTGGTTCACACCCGTACCGGTATTCATATCGCTTCCGGCAGCATCATTCACATCAGACGCCAACAGATAGCATGTAAAAATTCCCACAGCAGGTGTTTCGACAGATTTTATCCTGAGCTTAAATTTCATATATGCAATGTATTCATTCTCATGTAATCCCTGTTGAATATAACAGTCAGTGACGGAAAAATCCGATGCCAGTTCATAATACAGCTGTATCTGCCTGCTCTGACTGAAAATCTCCTGGTCTGATATATTCTCACCATCTGACAGACACTCCCTGACAGCATCATAATCCTCCTTGTAGAGATATTCATAATAACCCTCTACCAACTCTATCATCGGCTGTGTATCTATCTCCAAAAACTCTGTTGTCGAAGCATCCCCTGATACTCCGCTATTCTTTCCCTTTGACCTTCCGTCAACTACAAGTGCCACAAACAGCGCAATCAGTAATATTGATACTGCTGCTCCCACAAAAAAGTACTTCTTGCTCTCATGATACAGTGTCAGTATAAAATTCTGACTTTTACTGCTCTCAGGCTTTTTAGGCTGTTTTTTTCTTATACTTACAGGCTTCGGATACTCTCTCTCTAAGCTTTCAAAAAAATCAAGCTTCACTTCATCTCTTTCATTTTCTGTATTTTCATTATTCTCCTTATCTGTCTTATCCTCCTGATGCTTCTGCCTGATTTCTGATGGCTCATTTGTCTCTTTCTTTCCCTGACTTTCCTGCTGTCCTGTCTCCTCACTGCCTACAGCCATGTTTCCTTTTCTTTTTCCCACTTTTTTTGATACATCAACTACGTTACTCTTTTCTCTCTCCTGAGAGTGACCATGATACTCTTCTTCATATTGGTCCTTTATTTTATCACTATCCTGCTGTTTCGCTCCACTTCGTCTTTTTGCCTCACTCTGATCTTTTGCTTCATTCCGATTCTTTGCTTCACTCTGAATTTTCTCTTCATCCGGTGATTTTACAGTTTCCTTCGCCTGTTTACGCCGCTTCCGGGTATCTGTTTTTTTTGAAATATCATTGGATTTGACAACTACCTCCCGTGCATTATCAACTTCTGCTCCCGGAAGGTAATCATCTTCTTTTTCATCATCTAAATAATCTAACTCATCCTCCTGCAGCTTTGCCATTTCTTCATTCATTTTTCTTATGGCTTCTTTATCTCCCCTGATAAGTTTTCTGGCTCTTGAAGAAACATTCTCTCTCTCCTGCTCCATCTTGTCAAGTTCTTCTAACAGCCTGTCTGCCTCATCATAATCCTCTTCTGCTCTATTTTTATTTTTCTGCTCTATGTCAACTTTTTTGTTACTATCTCTGGTTTTTTTTCTATTCGAACTCATTCTATCCTCCTGAGTAACCTCCTGTTAGTCAACGCATTGTAAATAGTCTCCAACACGCAACTCATTTCAACCGTTAAAACTGTGCCTAGACGGCATGGTACAACACAGTACAGTACAATACAATGCAATACAGTACCTTTATTGCGTTTTCGCAATTGCCTGCTCAGTTTGCGTAGAGTTCCTGCTAAGCGTAGCCGGCAGCTTTACAGTTCGATTATCAATCCGTAATCGACTGTGAATAGTAACATTCTATCAAATTGCCTATTAAAATGCAACTAATTATCTTGCGTTTTTTTGAATTATGTTATAAAATAGAAAAAGATTCATTTGCATCCGTAGCTCAGTGGATAGAGCAATGGCCTCCGGAGCCATGTGCACGAGTTCGACTCTCGTCGGATGCGTTTTTTAAACCGTTATTTTATCTGTCTCCCTGTTATAATAATAAACGTGGTCAGATAAGATATCCACTGCAACAAGGTCAGTTGCATTGACAGATTTAACCATATCGTTCAACTCCTCTCTGTCAATATCTCCTGCATCGGGCACCAGAATAACTTCATGTACCGAACTTGGCAGGATAAACAAATCCTGATGAAGTACATTGGCAAAATCCTTAATAATATTTTCATAGAGCAGACTGGCGGCACCATTCATTCTCTGTTGATTGGTCAGCACATACATAGAGATTTGTCTTTTTACTTCATCCATATTTTTCATTAGATTCTCCGCCACTTCATTCGCATCTATGGTTCCATTTTCCGTGTCGTATCCGTTATTTGCCTCGCATACTGTCTTCTGTATATCATCCAGCAATATCTCATGAAGCAGGTCATTCATCTCCCTAAGTTCACATCTTAAGAGTCTCGGCGTATTAACCTTTGCCATCTCGTACAATTGTTCTTTCGTCACCTCCCACATATTCATATGTATATTATGAATCAATGCAGTTGCATGACCAAGATATTCATTGTCAAATATACAATAAAATACAATTGATAAATCCAGATAAGGAATATGGGGTACATCTCTCAAAAGCTTTCTGTTCGACTTTGTATTAATCAGCTTATAAACTATTTTATCCTTAACATTGTCAAAATCCTTAAAAATATCAATATCAAAATGCAACTGGTTTTCATTTTCCCTATACAGGACATATATCTCCATTACAATCTCATTAATATTCTTTCCCTGCAAATAATCCTCATAAAACGGTTCCAGATAGATTGTCGGCGAAACACTTGATTCATCGGTCAATACTGTCAATGCTTCAAGTTCTATATCATTGTTCTTTAAAATCTTTTGAATTTTTACGCAAGATCCTTTTTCAAGTAAATCTTTTACACCTTCTCTGACATTGAACAAAAATTCATTGTAGTTCATATAATTTTCTCCTAAAAAAAGAATTTGCAAAGCGCTTTACATATCTAATATATACCTTATCCTGCTTTTTAAATCAATTGACGCATCTGATAAATAATTCAGCCTTATTTTTTGCAACACTCATAACAATATAACGCATTTGAATACGAATCATAGTACTCAAATGCGTTGTATTTAACAAATTAAATAGATTATGATGATTTTTTTGTCACTTTCTGCCCCTCGCAATCCAGAAGGCATAACGTGATAATCTGACAACGATGCTGTCAACCTCAGCATGATAATATGTCTGGGGGTGGTCTTGTAAATACTTTTTCAAAAACCCGGGGTTCTCATTTTTCTTTTCAATAATCATCTTATCCATCGGGATACCGGTCATTTTACTTAGCGCATAAAAATTATCCACAGAAGGCAATGACCTGCCATTAAACCAGCTATATACTGCCTGATTAGAAGAAATATGCGCAAATTCCTGTATATCCTGTACTGTAATATGATTTTTTCTACAAATGGCTCTAAGTAATACCCCTGTCTTTTTTATATCAATCATGGGAAATATTGAATTTTTATTATCCATGCCGGTTCCTCCTATTCCTCCGTCTCAATGAATTACAAAATCACCGGTAGAAGCATATTCCCTGATGATGGCAGGAAATAAATCCGAGCCGTACATTTTCACTGCCCAATCTTCGGTTGATGACATTTCCGCTTCCTTTTTCTCAACATAATAAATCTCATCATCACGTGACACCATTCCGTTTAATTTCAGAAAATGAATCAATACAATGGAATGACAGCCCTGCTTTACCGCCTTTTTATACTCTCTTTCACACTTATGTAATAATAACAGATTATACATGAATTGTCTGATAATTTCATCATGATTCCCACGATATTTTTCATCTTTAAGTGAAATGACCGGAAGCTTTCCTCCCAGGCGGTTGTATTCCTCTGCCGTCATCTCCTCCAGCCTTTTTTCGTCAGTCACATTATGTTGGTTAAAATACTGTCTGACCCTGGTGTTAAACTCATTGATTCCCTCTTCTCCGCAATCGAATTTCAAATTTTGGGGCACATCTGTTTCATCTGAATAAAATCCTATTCTCTTGCCATCCATATACACACTGCCCTGATGATAATTCTTTTCGTCTTTCTTAAATGTCCTGACACTCTTAATCATAATTTCATAAATGGCTGCCATAGAAACCCCTTCCTTTCAAAATGAATCCTGTCGCTTTTATATAGCATATATCAAATCCAAAAAATTTTCATCCAAATAATAATTGGTTGACAAATATCATCAAATTAATTACATAAATTTATCATTTTTGGAAATGCTATATACTGAAATGTCAAACTAATAGAATGATTATCTAAGGAGGTCAAGCAGGCATGGAAAATGAAGATACCATTAAACTATTAAAGGAGTGTGATGCCGGAAGCAAAATGGCAGTTTCCTCAATTGATGAGGTACTGGACAAAATCAGTAACGACAAAATGATGGATATCTTAAAGGAAAGCAAAAGCCATCATGAAAAACTTTGTACGGAAATCCATTCCCTTCTTTCAGAAAATAACAGCGAAGAAAAGGAGCCTAACCCCATTGCAAAAGGTATGTCATGGCTTAAAACTAATATCAAGGTAGGCGTTGATAAAAATGATTCAACCATCGCAGATATCATGATTGACGGGTGCAATATGGGAGTAAAATCCCTTAACAGATATCTGAATCAGTATAAGAATGCCAATGAGCCTTCAAAGAAAATCTGCGACAGGCTCATCACAATTGAGGAAAAACTCTGCAGGGATTTAAAATGCTATCTGTAATCTACCGTTTTAATTGATAATATCTGTTTTCTGACAACATGACATCATGCCACCCCTGATAAAAGGGCAGAACCTCTTTTCGGTTCTGCCCCCATTATTATTTTGAAAAAAGCTCAAGCAAGTCCTCCTTCGTAAGGGATGCCATCGAGACATTTTCTCCCGATATGATTTTATCTGCAAGCTCTCTTTTCATATTTTGAAGCTTTAATATTCTCTCCTCTATACTGTCATGGGCAATCAGTTTTACTACTGTAACCTTATTTTCCTGTCCGATTCTATGTGCCCTGTCTGTCGCCTGATTCTGGGCAGCGACATTCCACCACGGGTCGTAGTGTATTACCATATCGGCACTTGTCAGGTTCAATCCGGTTCCTCCCGCCTTCAGCGAAATTAGGAATACATCCGCCTCTCCTTTTTGAAAACGCTCCACAAGGTCACGTCTTGCCACCTTACTGGTGCTGCCTGTTAGCATAAATGTTCTGATTTTTCTTTGTTTCAGTCTTTGAAGAATCAATCCTAACATCGTTGTAAACTGTGAAAACAACAGTATTTTATGCCCGCTGTCGATGGCACTCTCTACCAGTTCTATACATGCTTCCAATTTAGCTGAACCACCACTGTAATTTTCATACAAAAGAGACGGATCACAGCAAATCTGCCTCAATTTAGTCAGTTCAGCAAGTATCTGCAGTTTATTATCCGTAAATTCCTCATCCGACTTTTTTCCTATACTCATCAGAATATTTTTTTCCGTTGCCCTGTATAAATTCTCCTGCTCGGTGTCAAATTTCGTATAGACCACCTTCTCCACTTTATCAGGCAGCTCTTTTAACACATCTTTTTTCAGCCTTCTCAAAATAAACGGATTAATCATTTTATGCAGCATCACAACTGCCTCATCCTCTGGCTGATTCATGATGTCCTCCTCAAATTTCTTTCGAAAGAAATTATATGAGTACAAATATCCCGGCATCAGATAGTCAAAGATACTCCACAACTCACTCACACGGTTTTCAATCGGCGTTCCCGTCAGTGCAAATCTCACATCACTTTTTATAGCGCGTACGGCTTTTGAAGCCTGCGTCAGATGATTCTTAATATACTGTGCCTCATCGATAATTTCACATCCGAATTCCTTATCCGCATATTGACTGATATCCCTCTTTAATAAGTCGTAAGAGGTAATAATGACATCATATTTTTCGTATTCTGCTATCAGTGCCGCCCGTTGCACGGCATCACCCACAATAACACCTACCGAACAGTCCCGGGTGAATTTAAGAAACTCTGCCTCCCAATTATAGACAAGGGATGCCGGGCAGATTACAATATGCGTTTTGCCCTTCACACTGCACAAATACGATATCATCTGCAAGGTCTTTCCCAGTCCCATATCGTCCGCTAATATGCCGCCGAAGCCAAATTCCGCCAATGAGCAGGCCCATCTGTAACCCTCCGTCTGGTATTTTCTCAATTCCACCTTTACATTATCCGGAAGAACATATTTCTTATTCTTTGTCTCATCAAATTTATCAATAAATTTTTTAAACTGCTCACTCTTTTCCAGTGTGAGCTTTTCTCTGTTTTCCTCCACCAGACTGTCAATATATAAAGAACGGTACGCCGGCACCTCTGCCATTCCTTCACTTAACGCACTTTTATCCAACTTTAAATTCTCATATATTTTTGCAAGGACATCAATACCGCTCTGGCGGATATTCAATAATTCTCCGGTTTTCAACCGGAAATACTTTTTCTTCTTATAGTACGAATGCAATATCTCATATAATTCTTCATCTGACATGCCTTCCACATCCCATGAAACATTTAACAGATTACCATGAATGGACAATCCTGTCTTTATTTTCACATGATTGGCTATCTTTATCTTTTTAAAAGCCTCTGACACAAATACGTCTGCGATTTCCCTTATTTGCTCCATGCCAAATTCAATTAACATTGCCAGCTTTTCATCATCATCTCTGAGTATAAAGTATTCTCCATCCTCAGAAATCTCCGGCAGATAAGCATTAAGCATTGTTCTAAGTTCATGCTCAAGCCTTATATCTCTGTAACTTTCCTTCATATCTGCAATCGTCAGAAGATTATGCTCTGCTTCTCCATAGATAACCTTTGCGTTACATATGATATCCCGTCCGTTTGCCAGTTCAAAATACACCTCATATTGTCCCTCCGGCATACGATACTCTTCAAAATCAATTCCTTTGATGGTAACCTTCATGTACTTTTTCAAAATGGGCAGAAGCGTGGCAGAAAAATAAGTATAGTCTGACCGGACAATCTCTAACTGTTCATCATCATCCTCCTCATAATAATAATATCTATAGCCCGATTTTTTCTTCTTTTTCATCAACTTCAGAATACTTCCCATATCATTGCAATACTCTCTGCTACAGATATATATCTTGTCATTGCCGACAACATAATAAGTATCTACCCCCTCAATCAACATAATCTCTTTAAATGTCAATACCGCCTTGTTTCCCCCATCTATACCGTCTATGAACAGCTTAAGTTTGGGATTTTCATCCACCACCTCTAACTTCTCTGTCTTTTCTCCCAACGCTCCACACAGTTTTATTTTCTTTCCTGCAAAGCCCCTGAATAATGCATCTGTCATTTTCGGTGTCAGGGTAATACTCTTACGATCTCCCACACCATCATATCCTGTCTCATAATCCTGCAGGACATCATTAAACAGCAGTGAAATCAAATCCAGTGATTCTCTTGTGAATGCACTCTGGTTATGCGCAAATTCCAACTGCTTGCCATATCGGTAAAACTGTTGATTTTTTATATTATCAAGCAAAAGTTTCGCATCCTTTATGACATACATTCGCTTATTTCCTATCCGGAACTCAATCTGCGGATTTTTATAGTCAAGATTCAGCAGTATCTCCAACTGTACATCCCCCCTGGTAATGTCCCTGCAATATTCATTTCTCTGCCTTAACTCAATCCTTGACATCATATCCAGTAATTTCCCGGAACTCTTAGGCTCATATTCCCTTTCATACCCAAATTTCTCCACCGGTAAATCACTGTATCTCATCCAGCTTTTTCGGGTAACTCCCTTAGACAGCTCTAACATATTAGAAGCCGCGTTGTACATAAATCCTCTGTCTTCCCCGCTATTTTCCCCAAAACTGTCAATGCCAAAGGATTTCAATGTCTTTCTTTCCCTCGCCTGATTCACATTCTCCTCTAAATCTGTATCCTTTCCATACAACTCCTTCTTTCCATAGGATAACTGATAGCCTATGGCACAGTTCTCAAGAATATCCTTCACCGTGTCATCTTTATACTTGTGGTTCAACAATAAAACGGTTGCGGCAATATGCTTACAAAATCCCCTATACTTTGCATAAGCCTCACATTCGCAGGAACACCTATCTACCTTTGCTTTTTTATTCGCCCCTTTTTGCTGAAAAACAAATTCTATTTCCACCTTATATTCCGGTTTTGTATTCCCCTTTACCTCTGCCTCTGCTACAATCGTATCCTTTGCCTGTTTTTTTAAGGATATACTGTTGATATCATTTTGACAATAGATTCCCTTTGCCTTAGAAAAACTACTGCTCAAAAAACAACAATTCTTAATTTCTCTCTCTGTTAGTATACTCATTATTCTTTCTCTATATCTCCTTTAGTCTCTCCTGAATTTCACTAATCTCCTGATTTTTCTTTTCACCTGCTTTTGTCTTTCTCCTGCTTTTGTCTTTTTCCTGCTTTTTTACTCACTCCCACTACTGTGTCTCCTATTACGTTCTTCATGTTATACTTTCAATGTAAAAATATTAACATAAGTCATCATAAGTTTCAACAAAAAAGAGCACATCCCGGATGTACTCTCTTGTTTGTGTCTGTTCACAGACAGCCTTTGTTTCTAAAATGTTACCGTAATGGTTGTTCCCATATTGACTTCACTCTCTATGTTCAGCGTCGCACTGTGGAGTTCAACGATATGCTTCACGATGGCCAGTCCCAGACCGGTTCCTCCTGTCTTCTTAGAGCGGCTTTTATCCACTCTGAAAAATCTTTCAAACACTCTGGACTGATTTTCTTTTGCAATCCCAATTCCATTGTCAGATACCTTCAATACCCCATCAGCCGCACTAATTAACACATAGCCTCCCGGTTTATTATAATGTACCGCATTGTCACACAGATTATAAACCAGTTCTTCTATCATATCTTTATTGGCATCAATGATTGTTTTCTTTCCTTCTGCCCTCAGTTCCACATTGTGTTTTTCCGCCGAAAGCTCTAACATGGCAACACAGTCAAGCACCACCTCATATAAATCCACCTGTTCTGTTGACAGCTCTTCATGCTCTGTTGTATCTAATTCTGACAGCCTGATAATATCATTGATCAATGTAAGAAGACGATTGGCATTCTTATGAATCTCACCGGCAAACTTGCGCGTGTCCGCCTCATTTGCCATTCCATTTTCAATCAGCTCCGCATATCCCGAAACAGAGGTCAGCGGTGTCTTTAACTCATGTGAGATATTAGCCGTAAACTCCTGTCGCATATCGGCATTTTTCACAATATTCTGATGATGCTCTTTGATATGCGTCACAATCGGCTCTAATTCCTTATAGGTTTTAATATCCTCCAGATTTTCCATATGATAGGCGATATGTTCAATCGATTTTAACAATCCCTTAGTAATAAAATTACCAATCATAAAGCACATCAGCAAAATAGCAGCCGCGACTATAATGACCACCCACAGCGCATGCGTAATAATTTTATAGATGCTGTTTGTCTCTCTTGCTGTTCTGAGAACACTTCCGTCAGACAGCCTCATCGCATAATAAAAATTCGACCGGTTAATGGCAGAAGACTTTCTGATGGAACTGCCAGTTCCATTTTTCAGTGCATCCCCAATCTCCACACGATTGTCATGATTTTCCAGACCTTCCACCTCTGCCACATTGTCAAAAACCACCTCGCCCTGACTGTCAATCAGCGTCATTCTGATATTTTCCTTTGACAGTTGACCTGCATACTCCCTGATAGAATCCTCATCACCGATAAAATCCGTGTCTGCTAAAAGCTCCGTATATACCTTCAGGTCTGACATTACTTCTTCCTTAAATACTTCGTAATATGCCACTGTACAAAATCCGGCCGTCAAAAGTATCGCAAATGTAGATATAATTATGATATAAATATTGATTATTCTTTTCATTATCGCACCACACATCTCAATCAGCTAATGTGAATCTTAACCATTTATTTTGCAATATAACCGACATTTCTTACCGTCTGTATATGATTCCCCGCATCTTTCAGCTTCTGCCTGAGTGTTTTGATATGCATATCAAGAGTTCTTGAACCACCCTCAAAATCAATTCCCCAGATTCTCTCCATCAGCAAATCCCGCTTCATGACAATTCCTGCATTTCTCACCAGAAGCTCTATTAGTTCATATTCCTTATATGTCAGCTCAATCTCCTGATGATCAACCATACACAGACGCTTATCAGGTTCAAGACTGATTTCACCCAGCTCCAGTCTCCCGGAATCCTTCGTTCCGCTTGATCTTCTAAGCAGTGCCTTCACTCTTGAAATCAACTCCATAACACCAAACGGCTTAGTGATATAATCATCGGCTCCCATATCCAGTCCCTTGACGGTATCGATCTCTGCTGACTTTGCCGTGACCATGATAATCGGCAGTCCTGCCGTTTTCTTGTCACTTCTGAGTCGTTTTAACACATGCAGACCATCCTCATCAGGCAGCATAATGTCAAGCAGTAAAAGTTCCGGCATCTCTGCATCCAGTTTCCTGTAAAATTCCTTTGCATTCTCAAAGCCGGATACTTCATACCCACTGCTGTTCAAAGCATATGTCTCTATCTCCAGAATATTTTTATCATCTTCTACAATATATATCTTTTCCATACTATTCTATACTTCTTTTCCGCTTTCAATATTCTTGAATTCTCTGACAGGTTCTATATATTTCTTCTCATAATATTCATACATTGCCTTGTATTCCTCACTGTGAATATCTCCCAGATGTCCATGCATTTCATCAAAATCATTGTCACCTGACGTTCTTTTTATGACATGAAGAGCAATATTCTGGGAATGGGCTGCAATCCTCTCATAAGCAGATATGATATCCAACAGAATCACACCACCCTGAATACTGCACTCCCCCATCTGCAGTCTCTCAATATGTTGTGCTTTGATTAATTCTTTCATCTTCTCCACAATTTTACAAAGGGGCTCTACTCTGTATGCCTTCGAGGTATCGTTCTCTGTAAATGATTCCATAGCATTTTCCATTGTATATATGACAGCTTCTGAAATCTTTTCTAACTCTTCAGCCCCCGCCTCGGAAAAACTCACATCTTCTTCATGCTTATCCCTGGATGCATAGGCAATATCAACCATGTGGTCGCCCAGACGCTCAATATCTCCTATTGAATTGAGTATCTCCAGTACTAACCTCTTCTCATCCGCACTTAATTTTTTCCGGTCGATGTGGATAATATAGCCAGACAGTGATGTCTCGCATTTATCAATAAATGCTTCATTTTCTTCTAACTTTTCAAATACACTGTCATCATACCTGTCTATCAGACTTTTGGCAAGCCTAAAATTATCCGTTACCTTTTCTGCCATCTTCACAATCAACTGCTGACACTGTTCCAGCGCTACATATGGTGTAATGAGAAGTCTCTCGTCCAGTCTATTAAATTCCGAATTCTGATCGTTCTCTCCCGAATCATGCGTGAGTTTTCCTGTTACCTCAGATAATTTTTCAGAAAACGGTAATAACAGCATACTGGTAATCAGGTTAAATCCCAGGTGAATATTGGCAATATTACCTCTATTCACAACATGTGAAAATCCCGGTATTCCCACTGTGTAATATACAGCATAAATGATTACGGTAAAAAGTAATGCACCTATAATATTAAAAATCAGATAACTAAGCGCCACCCTTTTTGCTTTCTTATTGGCACCGATACTTCCAAGAATAATGGTCATACATTTTCCAATATTCTGACCGATGATAATAGGAACCGCTGTGGCATAGGTAATCGTTCCTGTAGCCGATAATGCCTGAAGAATACCCACTGAAGCACTTGAACTCTGTATGATTGCCGTAATCACAAGACCTACCAGGATTCCCACCAGCGGATTTTCAAAGGATGTGAAAAACGATCTGAATTTTGCACTGCTGCTTAAGGGTTCAAAAACTTTTTCCATGGCATTCATTCCATAGAATAATATTCCCAGTCCCAAAAGTATCCCTGAAATATTTTTCAGTTTTTTATCTTTTGTAAACATGTGTATAAATGCCCCCATACCAATCAGAACAGAGGCAAGCGCCGATGGCTTTAACAGTTCAAGAATGATATTTCCCGAGCCCAAATCTCCCAGTCTTAAAATCTGGGCTGTCACGGTACTACCCACATTCGCCCCCAGCACTACCGGTATTGCCTGACCGATCTGCATAATTCCTGCATTAACAAAGCCAAGAAGCATCATGGTTGTTGCTGCCGAACTCTGAATAATTGCCGTCACTCCTGTTCCAAGACACCAGCCTTTTATATTTCCCACGCCTTTTTTCTTGCTTGTCGTCAATTTTTCAAGCATTTTTGCAAGACCGGAACCTGCTAATTTTTTAAGATATGAACCCATCAGATTCATACCAAATAAAAATAATCCAACACCACCAAATAATTGCAGTACACTTATAATGTCCATAGGTTTTCCTTTCACTTACAATGACTCACGACATCAGCCGTGCATGTAATTTTATCATAAGAGTTTTCTCTCTTTAGGTAAATTATCAGTCAAAAGTAAAATTTATATCTGGTGTATGTAAAAATTATGTAAAATTTTGTATACACTGGTATCATGCAGCTTTTTCTTAATAGCAAAAGAAACATCAGACAAAATAATCCAATGCTTCTTAGTATTCTTTCTATGATTACATCGGCTAACCTGCCGGCGGGAAACTTCTATTCACTATAATTTCACCGGCTTTATCTATTTTGTTCCAAATATTCTGTCACCTGCATCTCCCAGTCCCGGTACAATATATTTGTCGTCATTAAGCTTTTCATCAAGTGCACCAATATAAATATCCACATCAGGATGCATACTTCTTAACTTTGCCACTCCTTCCGGTGCCGCTATGATACACATGAATATGATCTTATTGGCTCCACGTTTTTTCAACATTGTAATTGCGTCAACTGCAGAACCTCCTGTGGCTAGCATTGGATCTACCACGAATACCTCTCTCTGGGAAATATCCTCCGGAATCTTAAAATAATATTCTATCGGTTCATGGGTACTTTCATCCCGATATAAACCGACATGTCCCACTTTTGCAGCCGGAATCATGTTAAGCATTCCGTCTACCATACCAAGACCGGCGCGCAATATCGGAACAATGGCTAATTTCTTTCCACTTAATTCCTCCACCTCGGTCTTGCCTATCGGCGTTTCAATCGCCACTTTTTCCAACGGCAGATCCTTCGTCGCCTCATAGCACATAAGTGATGCTATTTCTGATACAAGTGCTCGAAAGTCTCTGTTTCCGGTCTCTTTTCTTCTTATAATTCCAATCTTGTGCTTAATTAACGGATGCGTCATGATAATCGTCTGTGCCATAATTGATACGTGTCCTTCCTTTCTCAGTCATTATTGTCAGGTGTATTATCTTCTGACTTCTCTCTGAGCTGCCTTGCGTCGTTCTCTGCTTCTTCCCGCAACTGCTCCTGAATTCTGTCAAAGCCTTTGACTAATTTATTCCATTCTTCCTCCGTATAAGAATTAGCACCAATCGCATAACTTTGTTTTGTCTCACCAGTCTCAAGTTTTTGTGCAAACTCTTCTTTTGTCTCTGCCAAAAGCTGACTAAATTTATCACTTGTATTCTCAGCTGATTTCTTCACATAATTCGACTGATTAGAATTATTGGAAGAATATTTTACTGCTTCTGTCTGCATTTTCATCATATCTTTACAACCTCACTTTCCGGTGACAGACATTAATGCTGCCGGTTCTTAATCAGCATACGGATAATCACTAATTACTATATCGGCATTTTTGATTAAACCATTAATCACCGTCCCGAGGCATTTGGAGTCCTGCAGAAGCAATGCAGTATCTTCACATCTTTGTTTTTGCTAAACCAGTTTTGATGATAACTTTTATTGGGTGCAAAGTCTTTTCGCATGATTTCAAATGCACGGAGCATCTGCTCCTTTGTCAAAGTCTTACCCAAAGTAATATTATATCTGATAAAAATATGTATTTAGATATCCGGAACAGGATTAAATTTCTCATTTCAATCCAAACTCCGGATATCATTAATTACTACAACCGGATTTTCTTATCTTTTTCTGTTTGTCATAATTTTATTTGTTTTCTTCATCGTCTTTAGTCTGATCTGATGAGGAATGATTTTCATACCATACACACCATATTCCGACAATAACGGCTGCACCAATAATAATACCTGATATAATATTATGCATGTCCTGCCTCCATTGTTATGTTTTCTTAATGTTGTTACTCTCAGGAACCGTGCTTAATTAAACTTAACAGTTTTTGAGTTGAAATACTTTCATATAAGGCGTTTCGGCTCAAAACTGATTAAGTTATTAATATACTGTTCCTTAGGAGCTGTTCCTTCATCATTCATAACAATGTCTGCGTTTTTTCCATCCTTCAGATGGATAAATCTTATGATAATGACTCTAAGATAGATTTGAGCTTTATTCTGTCTTCCCGCAATGTGGCATTTAATTTGATACCTAACTCTATCAGCTTTATGACCGGCAGCAAATTAATGGATTTTATAGGTATCCTTTGTGCCGCTTCTCTTATATTCTCTATTGAACAAATAAAGTTATTCTGCCCTATCATTTTTTGTGTACATATATCGGTATTATGACTTTGCCTTACACTATTGATAACCATCACCATAGGCCCGTTCCTACCATCTGTGGCATGTAAACCTACGTCATCTTTCATGAAGGCCATTCCTGTCACTAATACGACTGATAAAAGCAGATACCAAAACCGGTACTTTATTTTTATCATGATTCTCCTACCTGCCTGTTGCTAATTAAATTTTATCATTAATACTTTTTTTACGCCTATCCCTTTATATACCCTCCGCAAAACTCGCATTGGCTGACAATTCCTCGCTTTGCAGGACATGAATTGCCACAATTCGGACAGCGGAGCACCAAAAATTCCATTGTATTTTTTCTTTCGCCCGATGAAGAAAATGCCTGTGTATGATTGTCCTGCAAAACTACCACGGGATTTCCTCCCATGAAATCCACCACAATATTGACAAGACATCCTTTTCTGATTAACAGTCTAAGTCTTTTTAATGCTTTCTCCTTACTGATCCCAAGCCTGAAAGCAATCTCTTCCATGCTGACAAATCCATCCTCATCGCTTCTGAATGCCTCATTAAAGGCTCTGCAGTTGTTCGCAACAATCAAATTCTTTATTCCCAGATAAACCAATATGACAGCCAGGATTGCCCACACCACAAATACTCCCCAAAAGCTTCTCACTTCATCAAAGTCACCAATCATGTTGCCAAAGCCAATAATGGCAAACAACCCATGAATCCCCCCCAGGAACAGCTGTATCCAGCAAAACACAAGAAATCTCACTCTCTTTACACGGTTAATATACACGCGAATCCACCTCATTTTTTCCTAAAATCTCATTTTGCCTTCATTAATATCCATACATATTGTCCCATACAAGTATTATATCAAAAGACCACTCCATAATCCATACCTTTAATCTATTTTCTGCATCCACCTCTTCTTTTTAAACACCACAAGCTCCAGCAATAATCTCACACATTCCTCCATGGACAAGAGCAAATAAACATATGGTATTGACAATTTTAACACGAATGCACTGATAACCCCTAACGGAACTCCAAACAGCCATGTGCCAATCACCTCGATGTACATAATGCTCCTTGTTTTCCCACCGCTTCTGAGTATTCCCGCACCAACGACCATGTTCATAACCTTAACAGGTGAAATGATGGCAAATATTAACAAAATCTGTGCGCCAACCTGCTTAACTCCCTCATTTACGTGATATATGTCCACATAGAATTTTCTAAGATAAATTAATACCACAGACAAAATGACAGAGCCAAACAGACCATAGAACATCAACCTTTTTGATTTCCGGTACGCTTCATCATAGTCGGCCTTTCCAAGCTCTTTTCCGATTAATATTCCTGCTGCCTGTGAAATTCCACTAAGCGCCCCTATCATCAGCCCCTGAACGGGAAAGGTAAGTGTCATGGCTGCGTAATCCTCTGTTCCCAGATGCCCATAGATAGATGCATATACATTTTCACCCAGACTCCACAAAAATTCATTTGCTAAAAGCGGCATTAAAATAGTCAGGTATTTTTTCCCCGTCATTTTCCCCAATCTGAAAGAAAATGTAACCAGTCTCTTTGAATAATTCCTGCCATAGTCAACCACGATAAAACCAATTAATGTGAATACTAAATTAACGCCCCCCGCAACAGCGGTTGCTATTGCAGCACCTCTAACCCCGCATTTAGGGAAAAAAAATTTCCCAAAAATGAAGCCATAATTCAGACCTGTGTTTACCAAGGCGGCCACGATACTTGCATATAACGGTATAAATGCTTTTCCTATACATCTGAGCATGGTTGACACACAGGTTGTGACTGCAATTGGAACAAATGAAAACGCAATGAGCCTAAGGTAGCCCGCCGCCATTTTGACTGTTGTTTCATCTTTGCTATAAAGCCCTGTCAACTGACTCGGAATAAGGATACTGATCAGAAAAAATATGCCGGCAATACTGATGGCAACCATAAGGTTCAGTCTTAAACTTTTGTCTGCCTCATCCCTGTCATTTGAACCAATGTATTGTGAAATCATAATTCCTGCCACTGCCCCAACAGCTGAGACAACAACGGAAAATATAGAGGAAAACTTTCCTGCAATTCCGATGGCAGCTATACTTGTACTGCCAAGCTGTCCGACCATCATCTGATCCACGATGCTAAAAGAAGATTGCAGCATGCTTTGAAGCGCCACCGGTATCGCCAACGCGCATACTGTTTTAAAAAAATTCTCTTCCCTGTTATCTTTTGTCAGCATCATTTTACACCTTCCCTTTTTGATAAGACTTTATTCTTTTTTATATGATTATATCAAGGAAAGGCATATATTCAATAGGTTAATCGCATAACCTATCTGTGTTATGATGATTTTATTTGTTACCTGCATCGTCTTTTGTCTGCTATAATACAAGTATACATTTTATTATTACCATTTATTGAATTAGGAGGAATTTGCCTTGAAAAGAATTTATCCCGTTATCTTATCATTTTGTATCACAGCGATGAGTATCCCGTTATCTGCCACTCATGCCGCTACGGTTAACCCTGAACCCTATGATGCCAGTAAGAGCTACACGTTCCATTATGATGACATAAACAGTTCTGAGTTGGATGAACTATACGATTTAGCGAAAGATGACCTTCCAACACGATACGACTTAGGCGAACACATTCACTTATACGTGGAAGATCAGGGAACGTCGGATTTATGCGACTTATTTGCCGATATGAAATGTATTGAAACAAATTATGCCCTGACTTCCGGACAATCCGTTGATTTATCAGAAACATATATTGATTACTTATCTTCCCGATATCTCTACGGCTCCAGAGAACCGGGAACACTCAATGATGGCTCCACCATGTTCTATGCCTCCAAATTTGGTGCCGCACCGGAAAGTGAGGTCCCTAAAGCAGATTATTCTGACAATTTATCTGCCATTACAGAGGCAACTCCTTCCTGCGTTGTCACTGCTACAATTGATTTTACCAATTTAAATGAGACGGATGAGATTAACCTTAGATTACTGAAAATTATTAAAAAGCATCTGATGAAATATGGCTCTCTTGCCACCGATATGCATTCACCTGACTTATCAGCAGGTGATGCGTATAATGAATACCATTTTGCCTACTATTACAGAGAATCCGTATTTCAGGAGGACTTAAGACCAAATCATCACATCAGCATTGTCGGATGGGATGACCAATATCCAAAAGAAAACTTTGCTGTGGCACCGGAAAATGATGGTGCGTTTCTCTGTCTCAATTCCTGGGGAGAAGATTTTGGCGAACAGGGTTATTTTTATATCTCTTATGAAACTTTATGCTCATTTGAAATATTAAACGGTGTGCTTTCCACCGAAGCTTACAGTCCCACCACCGAATACACTTATGCGGAATGTAACAATTATGGCGGTGAAATCATCAGTGCCACCAAGGAAAATAATTTTTATGGTGTCGTTTATCAGACAAACAGTCAGAATGAATTTTTAAAACGGATATGTATGGAGCTTACATCAAATCCCGGAAAAGTCCGTATTTACTGTAACCCACATGATGGAGAATTTGATGAAAGTAAGATGATTTACCTCGGAGAAACAGCTATCAGCTTCTGGGGGGACACCCTGATGAATCTGACACATCCGTTAAGACTTGACGGTAAAGAATTTGCGTTGGTTTTTGAAGTGCTGTATTCTGACCGTATGAATGAAGATTTTATCAACAATAATCCGAGTAAAACCCGTGACACGCAGGAAATCCTAGCCGGTCATTTCTATAACAGCCATGATATCACTGCCGGTTTTTCATTGATGGACTATGATTTGCTGCTCTATGTGCTCACTGTGGATTCTGCCGATTCCGCTGAAGTATCAGACGAGCTGACTGATACACAGGATATAGCTGATAGTCATGATACACCTGATGCTCTTGACGCACCTGATGCTCTTGACACACTTGATGCTCATGACACACTCGATGCTCATGATGTATCTGATATTGAAGATTTGTCTGAAACGACAGATAACACAGACAACTCCGGGCACAAAAATACGCTTCTGCTCATAATATCTGTGATAACTGTCATTGCTGTTTCATGTATCGTAATACTGGTATTGGCTAAAAAGGCTGCCGGGAAACGGCAATAAACCGTAACATTTCAGCTGCTATCCCCAGTCAACCTCCACCTGCACTATACGCTTTCGTTTCTGAAAAAACATCTGAAGCTCTGTCGTATTCAGTTTGGTGGAGGTTAATATTCTTTGATTACTTCCTCCACACCATATTTTTTCATAAAATTCTTCAAATCTTTTTCATCCTTAATCAGTGTGCCGCCCCTAAATTCTCCCGTACGAATATTCTTTAGCCCTGCTACCTTTTCACCATTACAAATGCTGCAGCGCATTACCGGTTTCCAATTCTCCTTATCATATGTGACTACTTCTTTTGAACTTTTCAAGCTTTTCTTCCATAACATGTCCCTTTACCTGCCATTTCGTTACTGTTCTTCAGCCGACGGTAACACATTTCCCTCATCATCAATCTGTATATCAAAAGAGATACTCTCCATGAAATCAAACAATTTTCTTGCATCGTCTCCTGCAATATCAGTGGTTTTATAACTTTGACTGCTACATGGCAGCAGACTGATTTTTGTGGTGTTGTCTTCATTGATATCAACTTTTAATACCACCGTGTCTGAATGATAATTGCCAAACAGGAAATTACCCAGACTATAGACAATCGGCTTACCCTCGTAAAATTCAATTCCCTCCAATACATGAGGATGCGTTCCCACCACCAAATCGGCGCCGGCATCCATATAGCCATGGGCAATAGTTTTCTGAAATTCTGCCACAGAATAGGATTTTTCCACACCAAAATGAACATAGATAATGACATAATCACATTCTTTTTTCGCCTCACTGATGGCACCTAAAATATATCCGTAATAAGGTGTTGACTCATAAGAGGTAAGTAGTCCGGGATTCGTCTCCGTGGCATACCATGAGCCCTGTGGGACAAATCTTGTGGAGCCAAAAACCGCTATCTTTTTTCCTTTTACCTCTTTTATGCATGGCTTAATTGCCTCATCAAGGTTATTACCCGCTCCCACATAAGGAATATCTAATTCATTCAGCTTATTCATTGTATCCTGAAGTGCTGACACTCCATAATCTAAGGTATGATTATTGGCAAGGGTGATGATATCTGTTCCCATTTCCTTCCATAATTTTTCACGCTCTAACGGTGCTCTAAAAGTATATAACTGATAGTCCACCATCTGACCGCCATCACTAGCCACAAATTCATGATCTGCAATATATAAGTCAACATTTTGCATCGTATCAATAATATTTTGAGATAAAAAACCATTCAAGCCTTCGTTTTGATAATACTCATAAAGATTATCCGGAAAGTAAATATCCCCTGTAAATGCCAGTGTGATTTTTTCATCGCCATCTTCTGCCTCATTTTCTGCATTACTGTTTTCTTCCTCCGGCATAACTTTCTCATCATAATTCAATCCATTTTCTGTGACTGTCGTGAAAGTCTCGTCTGTCTCTTGAAGTGATATGTCCCTTTCTTCAGTTACAGAAGCTTCATGATGATTCTCTAAACCACAGCCCCCAATGACTACTGCCACACACAATATCGTACATAATATCCGTTTTTTCATAATCTGCTTCTCCATTAGTTTTCCACTCTCAAACTTATAAAACTTGATACTTCTCATTTCGTAACAACTCAGCTACGCACTTGCAAGATACTTTTCAGCCTGCATTTTTTATCCTCACAAATTCAAGAAATTCTTCCCTTGGAATTGGCTTTGAAAAATAATATCCCTGAATATAATCTACCCCAAGGCTGCACATGGTTTCTAACTGTTCTTTTGTCTCCACACCCTCTGAAACAATCTGAAGTCCCATACGTTTTACCATGGATACAACACTTTCCATGACACATCTTGCTTTTTGACTCTTAAAATATGCCCATGTAAAGCCATTGTCAAATTTAATGATATCCACAGGCATATCTACAAAATAGTCCAGATTAGAACGTCCTGTTCCAAAATCATCCAGCGAAAACCGGACACCATAATCAATCAGGGACGTCATATTCAACATCAATATCCTTTTGGCATTTGTAGATGCCGTCTCTGTAATCTCCAGATTAATCTTTGAAGGCGGAATCTGATATTCTTTCATAATTGCAATAAAATCTGATGCCAGACTTTCCTGATCAAATTGGACCACTGAAAGATTCACTTCAATATACCGCACCCCCAGTAATGTGATATCCTCCTTCTTCCGCAAATCACATACCTGTCTGAATATTTCTTCTCCCAAAGGAATAATCTGACCGGTTTCTTCTGCAATCGGAATAAATCTACCGGGCGGAATAATATTTCCCTCCTTGTCACGAATACGTACCAGTGCCTCCGCAGATGAGAATTTATTCTCCTTAACGTCATAAATCGGTTGAAAAAACACTTCCACACGGTCATCGGAAATAGCGCTTTCTATCATTTCTCTTGTTTTAGCGTATTCACTGATTCCTTTCACAGCCGCCTGATCTACCATAAGATATTTCTTTCCCTCCAGCTCCGGCAGAAAATAATTATGAATATGTAAAAATTCATTGACATTATTTACCACACGGCTATCTGCAACCAGCATACATTTGATGTCAATCATCGGCTCAAAACGATTCCGCAATTCACTGTCAATGCATTCGTATGCTGCCTCCATCTCCAGACTGGTCTGAAAAATAATCGCAAACTGGTCTCCCGATACACGGAATACAATTCCACCGGCAAGACCATTCAGATAATCTGCAATCTGCGTCGCCAGATGCGTATCACTCTTCACAATCTTGTCTCTGTTTTGGCGTATAAACCATAAATCAATTGCCGCAAAAGTCTTCCCGGCATTGTATAAGTAATTCAGATAATCAATCAGTGCATTGGCAGTATACTGTCCTGTCATGCGATCCACACCTTCATGTGGGTTCTCAAGCTCTGCATAAATCAACACCATCCCAAAGGCTGCTGCAATTCCCACTAAGAGCAGATTAGGGAAAAACAACTGAATCAATGCAGCCAACAGCCATGTTCCCTGCCATAAAAGTATCGTTCTTCTCCTTCGCTTACTGGCAAGTCCATGGGAGCGCACCGCCTCAATGATAGTCGAGATAATAAAAATCAAGGTAAACAAATACGTTGCTATCGTAGAAGGGCCATAGGAATACACCGTCATCCCATTGATATAATAATGAATAGGAAGTACTGCGATACACACCAATCCCACCATTGCGGTAATGAAATACACTCTTTTCATTTTGCGCTTTGCATTTCCCGTAAAAAGCTCCCCTGTGGTATAATAAATCCCTGGTATGTCTGAAATTCCAATGCCATCACGTACATTTTACATACCGCCTTTTTCATCTCCGCCGAAAGCTGTCCCTTCGCTTCTGCTGCAATGGCAAAAATCGATAAAATGTCAAACATAAGACAGAGAATTGCCGAAAAAACTGCATAAAAATATAATTTTCTGCTTCTGGTCCGCAAAAAATTTTCTCTCGTACTCATATATAAGATAATAATCAGCATGAACAACCCACAGCACTGTGGAACAATATTCAACATAAATCTCCTCCCTTGTATGTTTTCCGGGAGTTACTATTCACAGGAAACATTTCCATTATCATTCGTAATTCCGGATTAATCAGTTATTCCATCATATATCTCTTTTACCTCTATATCAAACCGCCATCTGTCCCAAAAGTCAAGCAGAATTTCTGCACAGCTGTTTGCGAACAATGGGGCTGAACTGCTACAATTATTATAGACAACCATAACATATATTGCAACAAATAAAAAAATTTTGCAACTGAACTGTTATATAAAAATTGACAAATTTCTCGGAATATGCTTAAATGATGTCTGTATTCATTTGATGAGGAGGTATTTTCATATGAGCAAATCTGACAATTCCGTACCGCGCTTTAATAAAAAGAGGCCTTTCGTCACTTTTAGTGGGTAATTCGTATGCGGGTTTACGTGGAGAAGACGGCATGATAGCCTGACTGGCTGCCAGCCAAGCCC
>CACXFV010000126.1 GCA_902767015.1 uncultured Lachnospiraceae bacterium
CTTAAAAATGTTCATGGTATAGAAGACCAGGTGATTGATATTTTATATCAGCAGAACATAGAGCCATATCATATAGAGGGCAATGATGTTGATGTGAAAAAACAGAAGATTATCGGAACAGAGACTACAGATAGCATTGAAAAAGATAATACAATTAGTGAATTTATTTCAGATGGATATGACAAGAACGGAAAAATCATTCGCCCTGAGAGAGTGAAAATTTATAAATATAAAGAGAAAATGGAGGAAAAGTAATGGAAAAAGTATTTGGAATAGATTTGGGAACAACATATTCCTGCATCTCCTATATTGATGATTCAGGAGAACCGGTAGTATTAAAAAATGCGGAGGATGGACTTACAACACCGTCGGTTGTTTATTTTGAAGATGAGAATACAGTGATTGTTGGTGAAACAGCAAAAGAGTATGCCGTTATGCATCCACTACAATCGGTATCCCTGATTAAAAGAGATATGGGACAAGAAGGGAAATATAGAGAAATTAATGGTATCAGGATGCGTCCGGAGGAAATTTCAGCAAGAATTCTCTCAAAGCTTGTGCGGGATGCCACCGATAGTTTAAGACAGAAAAAAAAGCTAGGAGAGAATGAAGAAATAAAGGATGTAGTCATTACTTGTCCTGCTTATTTCGGAACAGCAGAAAGAGATGCGACTGAAAATGCCGGTAAGATTGCAGGATTAAATGTACTTGCTATTATTAATGAGCCGACAGCAGCGGCAATCAATTATGGTGTCATAACAAATGAAAGCGATAAGAATGTTTTAGTGTATGACCTGGGTGGAGGAACTTTTGATGTAACGATTATTAATATTACAAAAGAACAAATAAAAGTCGTTGTTACCGGAGGAAATCATGTGTTGGGAGGTGCTGATTGGGATAAGGATGTAATTGATTATGTGGCAATGTGCTTTGAAAATGAGACAGGAATATCGGGTGAGGATTTGAAATCAAATCCGGAATCATTGCAGGAACTGACAATAAGTGTTGAAAAGGCAAAGAAGATGCTGACAGCAAAACCCAAAGCACCAATCAATGTAAATTTTGACGGAGAACATATGAGAATGGAGCTGACAAGGGAGAAATTTGATGAGCTGACCAGTGATCATCTTCAGCAAACGATTGTGCTGACAAAAGATGCAATTAGTGAATATGAGAAAAAAGGATATAAAAAGAGTGATATCAGTGAGATATTGCTTGTCGGTGGCTCCTCTAAAATGCCCCAGGTTAAGAGAATAGTGGATGAAACCTTTGGGATACCATCAAAGCTATATGATCCGGATGAAGCAGTATCGAAGGGGGCTTCGAGATATGCTGCTAATATTAAGTATTATGCAAAGCTTATGGAAGAACAAAAGGAAGATGAAATACTGATTAATCCGCCTGAGACAAATGGCTGGGGATTACCGGGAATCACATCAATAATAGATGTTACCAGCAGAACTTACGGATTGGAAGTGATTGGTGACAAGATTGTTAATTTCATATTTAAAAATACAGAATTACCGGCAGATTTGGTCACAAAAGAGTTTGGACCGGCTACAGATTATCAGTCAAAACTTAGAATAGCAATTTACGAATCATTGACGGGTGAAAAAGAAATACCATTGTCAATGGGAACGTATGTAGGTGAGGCGACGATTGAATTGCCTCCGAATACTCTGACGAGTGATAAGTTGGAAATAAAATTTCATCTGAATAATAAGGGATTATTAGAAATGTATGCAAAAGAATTAAAAACCGGAAATGAAGTAAATGCGTCGTTTGATGTTTCGGGAGGAATGTCAGAGGAAGAATTGCAACAGGCAATTAATCGTTCAACAGGTATATCAGTCAGTTGATTAGCAGCAATGTTATACATGGAAGGAATTGACAAAATATGGAATCTCAAAGAGAAAATTATTACATTTTATTAGAATTATCAATTGAGCCATTTGAAAAAAATGAAGCAAAGATCCGGTCTGCAATAGATAATAAGAAAAAAGCATGGTCGTTTACCGGAAGTACCAATCTAACAAAACTGGCAGATATTGAAAGAGTCATGTTAGATAGCAATCTGCGTGAAAAGGAAATTAAGAGACTTATATCAGCAAAAGAAGAAAGAAAAAAAGTACTTCTTAACAATTTATTATTGATAGGAACTGATTTGGATAGCAGAGCAATCAAAAAAATGGCAAGAGAAAATAAGTCTTATGGGATTAGCGAAAAGGATATTCGGATTCTTATTGATAGTGTAAAGAAAAAAAATGAAGACAGAAAAAATATCAAAATAGAGTTTATTTCTGTAGATGATGCCAATACAATCGATAATCATCTGAAAAAAATTAATAAAAAGGACTTATATCAGGTACTGGATGTTCAGAAAGATATTTCTGCAAAAGAAATGCTTAGAAGAGCACAGATGGAATCGACAAGACTTTTGGAAAAGGGGCAAAAGGATACTGCATTAGATCCGATATATCAGTCGCTATATGGAATTATATTACGATTGTTTAAAAGTGAGGAGGATAAAAAAAAGTATGACAATTATTTAAAGTTAAATTTAAAAGGAAGTCAGAAGTTGGTTAATTTTTATGAAATGATAGATGGGGTTGCCAATGCAAATGAGAAGTCGATTCCTTCCAGTAAAAAAATCATTTTGTTAGAGCAGGGAGTGCAGACTGGAATTGAGAATGTTGCTCAAAAAATCACGCTATATTGTTCATTTAAAGGATATGAAGAAAAACTGGATGTTGTTGTATGTGAGGCCTGTGGCACTGAAAATAAGGCGGGAGCGAGTATATGCAGTCAGTGTAAAAAATTATTATTTATTACATGTGCTAATTGTGGAAAAAAGAATGGTAATACCAGAGAAAAATGTATATCCTGCGGCTTTACATTTTCAGTGGCAGAAGAGGTATCAAAACTGTTGAATGATGCCAGAAGTGCACTAAGTCATAACGATATTCAAGGCGCAGAAAATCTGCTTACCAAGTCTAAGGCTTTGTGGGCAAAGCATCCTGATATTGCTGAAATAGAAACGAATATAAATGAAAGAAAAGATATTTTTCTGCAGATATTAGAGAAAATTGATGACAATATCAGAAACAGAGAGTATTACGCAGCAAGGAATCACATACGTGAAGCAGAATTAAAAGGATTTAAAGTAGATAACTATACTGTTTTAAAAATTAACAATAAAATTTCGGAATTTGAAAAAAATATAGAACAATGCAAAAAGGTATCCGAGGAGGAAGCTGTTTTCATACTTTCTCAAATCACAGAAGAAGTCAGTGACAGTACAGAAGTTAGAAAACTGCTGAATAAATATCCACCGAGGATGCCGGTTCAAATAACTTTTAGCGGTAATGAAACTGGTTTTATCATAAAGTGGTCGGAATCAGTATCAAAAGGTAATATATCTTATGTATTAATAAAAAAGAAAGGCGGAATGCCAGCTGCTTATCAGGACGGAGAGGTTATCTATGAGGGAAAAAACACCACTTTTACAGATGCAAAAGTTCAGAAAAATACACTGTATTATTATGCAGTGTATGCAGTCAGATTGGGGATCAGATCCGAACTGAATGTTTTAAGCAGGGCAGCGGTTTTAATCGGTAATGTAGAGAATATAAAAATTATTGGAGGAGATAGCCTGTTATCAGTATCATGGAAAAGAACTGATACAATATATCAGGTCAACACGCAAATTTGTCAGGCAGATTTTAAACCTTCTGATAATAATTACAGGTTAGTAGACAATGACAGAATTGATGGAGTTACGATAAGAGGACTGCAAAATGGAAAAAGATACTATATCAAGATTACAGCTTTGCACACAATAGCTGGAAAAAATTTTGAATCTGAATCTGTTATTAGGAGTGCAGTTCCTGATAAACCGATAAAACCATTGGAGAATTTTCATATAAAAAGAATTGGAGAATCCTATATTGCAACATGGGAAAAAGTATCCAAGGATGTTATTTTGTTTCAGAGTGATCGCAACCCATCTTATACAGTTGGGTATGTTTATGACATTAATGATGTTCTGCGTAATATGGAAAAAGTGATCATGCATCTGAAAAGTAGTGAAGAAGCAGAGATTAAATTAAAATTCACGGGAGCAAAATATATTATTCCCGGCGTGATCAGCGGAACAAATGTGGTATTAAGTAAGCCATATAAAATGGCAAATATTCCTGATGCACAAAATGGTTATGTAGAAAAGACAGCATCAGGCAGTCTGTATATTAATTTTAAATGGGCAAGATCTATTAAAAGTGCTCTGATATTGTATCGGTATGACCAGTATCCTGAGGGACCAAAGGATAGTCAGGCAAATTTTATTATCTGTACAAAGGAGCAATATGATAGTAATTCAGGTGTGGAAATTGAAGATCCGAAAGTATGCTCTTATTTTATTTCGATTTACATGTGTTATGAAGAAAATAGCGAAAAAATATACTCAGATGGATTGAAGGTAGCATTTGATAATAAAGACAAACAGGAATTGTTTTATCAACTTGAGTATAAGAAGACATTTTTTTCTAAAAAGCGAAGTTTATTTCTGACAGTATATAATTCTGATAACAAAAAATTTATTATGCCGCCATTTATATTGGTAGCAAAAAACGCAGTTGTTCCATTAAATAAGGATGATGGATATAGGGTAAGTGAAGTTAAGACTGAAACCATCGTGGATGGAAAACACACGTTTGAATTAGAATGTAATGAATTGGCACCAAAAACAAAGGTAAAATTATTTTTTGAGAGAGATGCCGATTATCACCGCTTTTTGCTAAAAAAAGCTGGTTCAAATAGCATATAAGGGAGGCTGAACGATTCATGCAAAAATCATTTATATGTCCCAGATGTTTTAAAAAAATACAGTTTACAGAGGTTGCCTATATTTGCACAAATACAAATGCCAATGTCAATTGTCAAAACGCAGCGGAACGGAAGCTGTTGTACGCAAGTCAGACAACAAAGGGAAAATGTAACCATTGTGGCTCTGTACTATCGATGGTATGTCCGAATTGTCAGTATATGGTACCGGATTCTTTACGTAAAACAGAGAGTTATCCGATTGCAATCATAGGAGCAAAAGAGGCAGGAAAGAGTAATTATGTTGCCGTATTGATTGATCAGTTAAAGAACAAAATATCCGGTTCATTTGGTTTTTCTATGCGTGCAGGAGATGAAAATACCATTAGGAGGTACGGCTCGGATTTCAGAGATCCATTATTTAAAAGAAGAGTATGTCTTCAGGGAACAGATGCTGGCGCAGTAGATCCGCTTATTTATATTATGGAGTTTGACAAAAAGAAAAAACTGTTCGGTAAAAAGGAAAAAGACATTAATTTGACTTTCTTTGATACGGCAGGAGAAAATCTGGATTCTAAAACAATGATGGAAGAACATAACAGGTATCTTTCTTATTCATCAGCGATTATGCTTTTGTTAGATCCTCTGCAGATTATGGCGGTGAGAGAAAAGTTGAACGGAAAAATAAAATTACCGGATATCAGAACAGATGTAGAGGATATAGTGGAAAGAGTGATACATATTGTTGAAAAAGAAAGAAAGAAAAATAAAAAAGAAAAATTTGATGTAAATGTTGCAATTGTATTTACAAAAATAGATGCGGTTGATATTTTATTGGAACCATCAAGCTGTCTAAAAAATGATTCATCTCATATCAGTAAGGGTTATTTTGATAAAAATGATTTTGATGATGAAAGTGCTGAAATGAAAAGTCTTGTCAGTAGTTGGCTGGGAGATAGCTTGTGTAATAATTTGGAAAGAAATTTTGAAAATGTTGGATATTTTGGAGTAAGTGCATTAGGTAGCGTGCCGGAGGAAGGAAGTAATAAAATTGCCAAATTTAGACCATTCAGAGTTGCAGATCCGTTTTTATGGCTACTTGCTTTAGACGGTAGGATTAATAGTCAATAGAAGGAGTGTAAATTTATTAGTAACAGTATTGCAAGCAAACAAATGCAATAGAATTGCATTGGCGATATGCAAGGAGGTAGAAATGAGAGTCAGTCAATATATATATACAATGTGTAAAAGCAATGAACAGGGTGCTGTTGCTTATAAAGTGTATTCAACATCAGAAGATATTACAAAGAATGAAGCTGATGAGATAAAAAAAATAATGGAGTACAAGCCTCCGGCGCAATTTGCCTATATGACCAAAGAAGAATTAGAAGATTCACAGTTGCATTCAGATGATCAAAAATGCCCATTTTCTTTTGGCTTTTTCAAGTTGGAATCTGGTAGATTCTGTATAGCGTTATCTACTTATCTGGCACAATATAAAATACCGAATAAGGATGACCGGTTTGGAAATTATATGATTCATGCTTTCATAGTTCATGAAAATGAACTGGAGTTTTATCCCGGGGATATATATGGGGGAAGTTTTTTGAAGAATGATATGACAGTAGAGGAATTATCAGCTCCATATCCCTATGAAGTACTTCCTTATATGGATATCAATGAGGTAAATTCTTTTATCACAGATGAGGTGCTGATTGAATTTATACGAATGAGAAAAAAGCAGTTTGAAATGCTCATTAATGCTGCTATTACAGCTCAAAAAAAGAGTGTATCAATCTACATTAATGATACCAGTGAGGCATTGGTATTATGGATGATGGCATTGCATAAGCTGGTTCCTTTGCGGATTGCCAAAGGAATTACGTTTGTTACCTATAATTATAATCATCAAAAGTATAACACGCCAACTAACAGGATTAATATGCTGTTTGTTGGAACAAAACCGGGAGTAAATGGGTTTGATTACAGATCAATGAGGTTAAATACTTCACAGATTGTACTTGATTTTGAGGAAGATATGAATGTATATTCAGAAAATATTCCCAAAACAGAGTATGCAGGCAGCATGGCAGAGTTGTTTGTTGAAGATATAGAGGAAATATATGATTTTATTGATTTCTTAGAGACAACAAAGATTAATTTGTTTGATGAAAGACTGGAAAAGGCCTATGAATTGTATTCATTTTTGAGAGAGACTGAGAACAAAAACAAACCGGATCTGATAGGATTGATCAGGTTTTCTGCTGATTATTGTGAAGAATTCGTTAATGAAAAGCTTACAGAGGCTATAGTAAATTTGAATAATAATGTAAATATTGATAAAAGACTGTTTGATGAAGAGGTATTGTTGTTTGTCTGTAAATATTCAGGTTATATGATCATAGATGTTTTCAAATTGCTAAACAGCTATATAGAGACGAATATGACAGAGTATGTGGAGGGTTATTGTAATTCTTTGATAGATCAATTAAAGAGAGACCAGAATGATGTGTATGAGTATTACATTCAATATCTGCAGAATGACATGGATTTTGCTAAAACAATCAACGGTATTAAAAGGCGTGTCGGATGTAATGGTATTATCGCTTTTCTTTCATTGTTTGTTCAAACAATATACAAGGATGGGACAGGTATAGGTATCGGAGGAAATATAGATATTTTGTTGGTAGAAACGATAGAACAGGTAAAAAATAGTAATAATGACATATGGATTAAAAATTTTTTGACAGTGTGTAATGTAAATTTGAATGTTATTATGTACGTCATAAGGAGACTATGTCAGAAACTAGATAGAGGGAACTGTCAATTGGTGGTTACAGCGGTCATGGAATGGGTAAACAAAGCGGATCATAAGATCAAAGCGGCTGCGTTGAATATGATGGATGATTCTGATGAATTTTGTGATTTTGTTCTTGTGAAAAACCAATTAAAAATAAAGAATTCTTTAGATGTTGATAAGGATTTCTGGAATATTTATATAAAATATTATGAAAAAGACAATACAGATATATCTCTCTTAATTCATGAATATCTGTTACATGTTCCGGATATAGAACACATTCAAAAGATATTTTCTAAAATAGACATGAAAAGATATGGCGAGGGTTTGTTGTCGGAACAGATTAATAAAATAATTGATCATAGCAGTTTGAAAGAATTGGAAGAATTAGATGAATTTTTCTATCAAAAAGTATTTGAGATGTCTAAAATATCAGAATTAGGTAAGGCATATTTCCTTTTAACAGCAAAAAAACTAAAAAAGGGAGACTATCAGACGCAAAGTCTCAGAGATGTTTTTGCAGTAACAAATTTGAACATATCCATTTTTAATGAAAAAGAACAAAAATATTTTTTAAATCAATATTTTGAAGACTATTATTCTGTCATTCAAAAAGCGTCGGATACGGAGTTGTTTATAGATATTTTATGCGATGATGCGAATCCGGAGATATTCTTTAGTTCACTCAGTCGTATTTTGAAAAATGAAAGAGAAGCAAAAAGAAAAAGGATTATGAAAGATGTTATCTCATTATATGGACCGGAGTATAAACGGTACATAAAAGAAGACGGAAGTGAAAGGGGGATGCTGATGAATGGTATTGGAAAGTTATTTAAAAAGTGAATACAGGATAACAAAAAAATAATTACATGGTAATGGTTATTTAATAGAGGAAAAAAATATGATATGGATTATTGTATGGATTATTTTATGTATTAAATTTGTTGTATTGAGATATATTACGATGGTCGTATTGATGATAACACCAATAGGTTGGCCGTTTGATATAGGGCTATTGATATATTCCTTTGTGAAAGCATTTAAAGAATATTTGGTTAACTTGGAGACTGTTTATGGAAATAGTGAATACAAAGCGGCTAGAAATATTTATTTGATTCAAAAATACATAATAGTTATCAGTGGTATTTTAATGTTAATGTTCCTTGTTTGGCTCATTATAAAGAGCGAGATATTATATTATTTTCTGACATCCATTTTTTGAGGATAAGTGTGAAAGTAAAATTTTAAAATTACATATTGGTGGCTGTAACGCAGGTAAAAGTAATATTCAGGGGTGTAAATATATAATTATTAAATCACAGATAAGTGAGGATAGAAGTTCTATGTTAAAATTATTAAAAAAATTATTGATATTTTTGGTATTGATGTATGTTTTATATGCATTAACAAGAAGTTATGTTGTATGTGGGGGAGCTATAAGTATTATTGTGTTGGCATTGATATTGGTTAATGTATTAAAAAGGAGTTCAGAAGAACCGGCATATGAAAATTATTTTTTTTATGAATGTTTCACGGATATTGAATGTATGCAAAATATTTCTATGGATTGGGATGACGCAACAATTGACCATGATAATGTGATTGTGGCATTAGTCGTCTTGATTGCTTCGAAAATAGTGAATAAGTTTATACTTGGCCTTCATAAATCAGTTATTAGGATTATTTGTATCAATACCTATATTTTTTTAATGATTGTTTGGATTACTGATAAGGTATATATGTTCTACCATAGGCTGAGTACGGCATGCCCCAACCCTTCATGTCAACGAAAATTTAAGCTTCCTGTTTATGAGTGTGATAGATGTCAAGTAAAACATAGACGTTTGACACCAGGAAAATATGGAGTATTAAAAAGAAGATGTCAATGTAATAATATAATGCCATCTACCTTTTTTAATGGAAGAGGTAAACTGAAATCCTATTGTCCTTATTGTGGTTGGGAATTATCAGGAGATACATCAAGCAAACAATTCACAATTCCTGTTGTAGGTCCACCTTCGGTTGGAAAAACCTGTTACATTAATATGGCAATTCATAGTTTGATGGAAAACACAGCTCCTTCTAAGCAATGGAATATCTCATTTGCAAATTCTTCGGAACAAAAAGAATATGATACTGTTATAGAGGCAATGAAAAAGGGATATAAGCCGGCAAAAACGGATTTTGATTCATTAACTGCTTATCAGTTAATGATGAAGATTCCAACTGATTCCATTAGCAGAAGAATCTATCTATATGATATAGCAGGTGAACAATTTACCAGAAGCGGAGCTGTTCTTGAGAATAAGGCATTTTCCTATGTTAATGGCATTGTATTTTTGATTGATCCTTTGTCCATTGATGAGATTCGATATCAAGCGGAAGAAAATGCGAATACATTAGAATATGGTATTTCAAGTATAGAATTTGATGATGTATTGGATGTAATGCTGAATAACTTTGACACAATGTTGAAAAATAGAAGGATGAATGTGACGATTAATAACAACTTTGCAGTGGTTATTAATAAGATGGATGTTCCTCTTATCAATGAACAAATTGGGAATTCGGCAGCAGAAAAGTTCTTGCAGGAAAATAAGCAGTGTCGGAGTATTGTGGAGGCACAATCGATATTGTGCAGAGAATTTCTTATGAAGTATCGCGGGAATTTTGTTAGAAAAATAGAATATAAATTTAAAAATGTAAAATATTTTGCGTGTAGTTCATTGGGACATTGTAATAATGGACAGGCTTATGCTGGAATTAATGTGGAAAATCCATTGTTGTGGATATTGAGTATGAGTGATAATGGAATTAAAATGATGTAAGGAGATATAATCCAGATGTTCAGACTTATAGTACTTTTGCTAATATTAGTAATATTAATACTAATATTAGTGTTGTCAAAACTACAAAATAAGATGGAAAAACAACCGGCAAAGGAAAGTTATTTCTTTTCAAACAGTTTTAGTGATTTGAAAGAAGTAAGAAAACTTATTAAAGAGAAAAATAAAGAAAGTTGTGAAAAGAGAATTTTTATAACAAGATTTTTGGTTTTAGTAATTGGGGGAGCGATAACATTTGTCACCTCTTTTTTACATAATATAATTTTTTTGACATTTTATCTATTGGTATATGTAAGTTTCATCATAGTATTTTTGACTGACAAAGTATTCAATACAATTAATAAAATCAGTACGGCTTGTCCAAATCCTGAATGTCAGGCATCTTTTATGTTACCCATATATGAGTGCACATGCGGAAGAAAACACACAAAATTAGTACCGGGAAAATATGGGATTTTCCAAAGAACATGCAATTGTGGAAGAAAAATACCTACTTCTTTTATTAACGGTCGTGGAAAATTAAAGGCATATTGTCCGGTGTGCAAGTTAGAATTAAAGGGTGATACTATGAATAGACAATATGCAATACCGATTGTTGGGGGACCATCTGTAGGAAAAACTTGTTACATCAATACTGCGGTATATCAATTGATTAATAATGTTGCACCAAAATTCGGTTGGAAAGTCGCATTTATTGACAGACAGAATGAAATAGATTATGAAATGGTGATCAATGGAATGAAAAAGGGATATAAGCCTGCCAAAACCGATCTGAATCATTTGACAGCATATCAGCTGTCTGTAAAACTGTCAAAAAATGATATTATAAGAAGATTATATATCTATGATATTATGGGTGAAGCTTTCATGAGCGCAGATACATTAAAGATTAACAAGGCATTTTCATATTCCAATGGATTTGTTTTCATGATAGATCCGTTATCTATTGCAGATTTTGCATTAGAATTGGCAGATGGAAATGAATTGACAGACAATGGTGTTTCACAGGAAGATTTTAATGATATTTTTGAGGGTTTGATTAATGGATTGATATCATTATCCGGATTAAAAAACAGTGGAGTGCTGGATATTTACCTTGCAGTTGTCATCAATAAATGTGATATACGAAAATTAGATTTGATGCTTGGAACTAACGCAATAGAACAGTACAGGAGCAGCCATGCAGGATGTAACAGGTTGGCTGCACAAAATGAGGTTTGTAAACAATTTTTAAGAAAATACAATTCAGGAAGTTTTGTATCGCTTGTTGAAAAGAAGTTTAGAAATGTACAATATTTTACGTGTAGCTCATATGTAAATAATGATGGCAATCAACTTGGAATGAATGTGGAAGCACCTTTATTATGGATATTGAGTATGTGTGACAGAAGATGGGAATCAATCTGATATAGGTGAAGAGGACAGTGAATAAGAGGTAAAACGATATGTTACAGTATTATAAGTATTTTTGTGTTGCGTTTGTACTTGTTTTGATTGGAAATATTGGATTTATTTTTTTTAGACGTGAAAATATAAAAAAATTTGATAATTTAATCAGTACAATATATGAGTGTTCCGGTAGTTTTGTGGTTTTCATTGTGTCAGGAGCGCCCATTCTTTGTATACTTATGGAGATACCCTACGCATTTATTTCAAGTTTGAATAAAGAAATAAAAAACAAAACTTTACAGAAGATTGATAATGTTTATTGGGACTGGGTATTTGGAGTAGCTATTTTTATTGTAGTAGTAGCAGTTATTCTGTTTGTTTTGACAATGGTTATTCTAAGTGGAATTACTGTGCCAATGATTAATTATATTCTCTCATTAAAAGAGGTTTATGGTAATAAAAAGATAGGTAGGATATATATAGGAATATGGCGTATTGTGGGAAGTGTTATACCGTTAGGATTATTTTTAGTTTCTATTTTATTGTTGTTTCCGGAACCTAGAGGTAGAATAGTTTTTGGAGATAATTTGAATAAAAATTGTTTGGACGTGTTAATGAAAAATGGATATATTCAATCAGGAACTGGTGCATTTGCCACAGATAAAGGATTCTATAAGAATAATATAAGAGTAAAGGCGTTAGATGAGAAAAAATATCAAATTGTCAGAGTTGGAAGAAAGAATCTTAATATTCTGAAGAATGTTAAGACCGAGTTACCGGATTTTGTTTATTTAGATGGAAAATTGATAGGTGTTACAGATGACAGAATAATTATCTCTTCACTTAGTGGGAATACGTATAGAATGATAGAATTTGATTGGAAGAAGGAAATTATCCAAAAAGGTCAAGCAGATTATAAAAAAATACAGAAAATATTAGAAAAACAGAAGAAACAAAGAATCAGCGTTAAAGAAGCTGCATGCGTTATAGGCGCTATGCAGGATGGATATCTGATTGGATTTGATGAACAGTGTAATTTGTTTATGAAAGAAGAAAAACAAGATGGAATTCATTTTGTTAAGTACGGTAAAGAGAAAATTAAAGATTACGGATTGTTTGATGTTATGCGAAATAAGACAATTTTGTATACATATATTAACAATTCAATTTGGTATATAAATCATGAAAATGTTTTATGTCAAATGGATTTGAATAAAGGCGAAAAGATTTTGTACGAGTATAAAAATGAAAAAATGATTGTAGCTGAATTTAGTTATTATAACAAAGGCGGAGAAGCATATATTATAGCTGCAAACCACAAAGTATTGTATACAATTAATGGAAAGAATCATTTTTGTGAAACCCGGGAAATTGACTTATCAGAGGTAATAATAAGAAAAGTTTACTGTTCGCAAGATATGGTTTGTATTTGTGACAACAACGGAAAAACATATACATTCGTAGACGAAGATTATTATTCAACAGATATTCCTACCGAACTTATATTGAATGCAGCAGAGAGAGTAATAAGTGTAAAAAAGAAAGTAATGCATTGTAAAGAGAGTATAACAGCTTATATACAGAAAGAGTTTTTGCGTTAAGAAAGAAATATATTATGCAAGCGAAGGGAGGAAAGTGAGAAAGTTACATGGTTTTTATACATTGATATCTCATCGAATATGTCTATATTAATGTCGTTTTCAGAAAGGAGGCAATGATAATATGTATAATAATAGCTTTAGAAACAAAAATGTACCATGTGATTATGGAAAATATATTCAATGTCCGGAATTACAAAATCATTTTAGACAATTCCTAATGAAAGAGAATAAAAAGTATAACAGAGAAATGGATATAAAATATTGGTGTATGGCAGATGATGAGAGGGATATGTCCAAGAAAATAGGTATTTTGGAAAAGGGTGCTGATTTGGGAGGGGCAGCGTGTAGCAGGGAATTAGCCAATTACTATAATGTGGGGCAAGGTGTCACCCAGAATAAAATAAAAGCTGAGAAATACATACGATATTCTGCTGAATGTGGCATACCTGAAGGAATGTTTATTTTATCTGCAATATATGGAAACAAAGATGACAGAAAATTATTTCTAGAAGGAATCGATTGGCTGTGCAAAGCAGCTATAAAAGGCTCGGAAACATGGGATTTTTTTATTTCACAGGTGTGTGTTGTATTCAGGACTATGAGAAAGCAAGAAAATATTGGGATGAGGGAGAAAGAAAAGGCAATGAAAGTTGTAAAACTTATAAAGGATACTTTTTGAAGTAAGAAAACAAGATTTCAATGCCAAAGGTTTTTACATGTAGTATGTGGTTTAGATGTCAAAAATATTTTTATAGAAAGGAATGATGTATTAAAATGTCAAACGATATGAAGATAACAGAAGAATTGAAAATAATCACAGAGGATATTATTAAAGTTATAAAACTTCATCAGATCACATCACGTGAACTTTATAAAAATGCTGAATGGGATGATTTTTTAGAATATCAAAAAGAAGCTGCACAGGAAGACGTGTTGTATGATGTAGATATTGATCAGACAGCATTTGAAAAAGTATATGAAAACACAATGAATGAAAAAGCAAGTATTCTCTATGAAAATGGACTTAATTACTATAATGGTACCTCTGTTACGAGACAAAATAAGAAAAGAGCAGCTGTTTATTTTTGTATGGCGGCAGAAAAGGGGCATGTGTTGGGACAATTTAATATTGCCTATATGTTTTATAATGGTGAGGGAGTGGAACGTGATTATACAGAAGCGTTCTATTGGTTTTATATGGTGGCTGCTAATGGCAACGAAAGAGGATATTATTTTATTGCAGATTTTTATATGCAGGGACTGGGCATAATTAGGGAAAATCATGCAAAAGCAGCTGTATTTTATCAAAAAAGTGCTAAGATGGGAAGTCCGGCAGGTATGTACAATTATGCCGTATTGCTTGCGCAGGGAGATGGTGTAGAGGAAAATACGGAATTGGCACTCAGCTTGTTGAGAGAATCAGCGGGGAGAGGTTTCAAACAGGCTGTCGATGCGATGAAGGCAGTAGAAAAAAATGATGACGCTGCAAAGGGTATCATGCAATCTGTTGATATAATGAAGGATGAGATGAAATTGATGAATGAGCAACAGTTATATCAATATCTTGTGACATATATATCTTATGATGTGATGAAAAACTACTATATGTTTTATGCGGCTTTTTGTGTAATATGTGACGAATTAAAAAAGGAAGCAACGGAAGTTCTGAATAAGATATTTGATTTGTATCAGAGAGCAAAGCAGGCAATGTATTTAATAGAGCGTTGGAATTTTGAAAGTGAAGAGTTTGATGCAAAAAAGTATGTTTTAGAAGAAGAGTATGCAGGAAGTTACTTTTTGAAAAATGTAGACATGTTAGAGAAGAGTGTATTTGATGTAACCGGTTTTATGAAATATCTGTCGACATTGGAAGATGAAGCGAGAATCTCGCTGGTTCAAGGGGAAACAACGGCGAAATATGTTGTAGATAATGAGATAATAGCAGAGGAAGCATTTTTGATTGCAAATCTATTAATCGAAAATAAGTTTTCAAAGCCGTTGAGTGTATATGCTGCAGACTTCTATCTAATAGCCGCTATATTGTCAAAACCAGAAGCACAGTATGAACTGGGGCTCTGTTATCGTTGGGGAACAGGAGGAAAATATGTAGATGCAGATAGGGCAATCTATTGGTTTAAGAGAGCGATGGAAAATGGTGTTAAGGAAGCAGGAAAGATTGTTGAGGCATATGATAGTGAGAGTGGGAGAAATATTTTAAGGATGTCTGCCATCAGTGGAAAGGATGGTTTTGGTACAAAGTGGTATAAAGATCAACAGTTGGTAAAAGAATATTATAGAAAAGCAGATGAGGGTGATATGGAAGCAAGATATGAATTAGCGAGAGTATTAGTACCGGATGAAGAGTATGGTGCCTTTAAAAGAAGTGCAAGTAAAGCAGCCTATTATTATGAATTGGCTGCGGGGCAAGGGAGTGTAGATGCGGCCTTTAATCTTGCAAATTTATATGAATATGGTGCACTTAAGTTTGATGTGAATTTGGAAAAGGCATTTTACTGGAGAAAAAAGTGTGCTGATATGGGAGATACAGAGGCATGCCATCTGGTTTCTAAAATGTTTTATGAAGGAAAAGGAACGCAAAAAGATGAAGAGATGGGAAGGTTTTACGAAAAAAAGAAGAATGGGATGTGACAATATATGATTTATACAGATATGACAAACAAAGCGATGAGATTAGCGTATAAAGCGCATCAAAATCAAGTGGATAAGGGTGGAATCCCCTATATCTTTCATCCTTATCACTTGGCAGAGCAGATGAATAATGAGATCAGAGTCTGTGCAGCACTTTTGCATGATGTGGTAGAAGACACAGACGTGACGATAGAACAGTTAAAAGAAGAATTTCCGTGTTCTGTTACAGATATATTGCAATTACTGACGCATGGGAATGGCATAGATTATTATGAATATGTCGCAGGAATATGCACGAACATAGATGCTGCATTTGTGAAACTTGCCGATTTGATTCATAATATGACAGAAGAGAGATTACCGGATAGTATTGGAGATATACAGCAGGATAATGATGAAAAAAGGCAACAGTGGTTTCAAAAATATGCGAAGGCATTAAGTATGGTGGTTCATTTTCTGGAGAACCATTTTTATCGGGGAAGTGAAGATGAAAAATTGTTTTATAATATCATGAAAGAATATCATGGTACAAAGGGAAAGATTCAGTTACATACGGATGAGCCACCATTGGAATATATGACAAAGCAACAGTATGAAAAACTGAAGTCTTTGTCAATTGAGCAGCAGGCAGCTTATTTCCGGGTTGAATATACTAAAAGTAAAAAGGGCGGAGGAATAGGTAATTATTCTGATATAAGTGAGATACCATTATTAAAATATTTAAATCAATATAAGACACTTATTCTGGCAGATGGTTGTATCGTAGGGGTGTTGGATATTGATACTGGTAACAGAGATTGCAAAGAACATGTGCAATCATTTTATGTGGGAAAGAGATCAAGAGTTATTTGTTCAAGAAGTTATATAGACCATTCGTGGGATCACACTGCGACTGTCAGTACAGAAGAAAAAGTCAGGCTGGTATGGAAAAATATGTGAGAAGAAGGAAAGGAAGAAGGAGAGGTTGTAGAAATGTTCACAAAACCGTGGTATAATTACTTATCTGATTTGTATGAGCTTAATCATTGTTCTCAATTTTAGAGGAATGGGAGGAAGCATTTATGGAGAAAAATATAATGTATCACGGCAGTAATGTAGTAGTGACTAATCCTAAGATTTTGATTAATGGTCATTACAAAGACTTTGGGTATGGTTTTAATTGTACCAATATTGAGAGGCAGGCAAAACGTTGGGCTCTCACAAGAAAAGGTGAATCTATTGTTAATAGATACGAATATAAAGAGAATGAGGGATTAAATATCTGTATTTTTAAAGAAATGTCAGAGGAATGGCTTGAGTTTGTTGTCGATTGCCGTAGAGGTAAGGAACATAATTATGACATTGTAGAAGGTCCTATGGCGGATGATCAGATTTGGGACTATGTGGAAGATTATATTGTCGGAAATATTACAAAGACAGCTTTTTGGGAGTTGGTTAAGTTTAAATATCCCACTCATCAGATTGTCTTTTGTACGGAAGAAGCATTGAAAACTTTGATATATGAAGGGAGTGTAACACTATGATGAATATTTACTTCCCGGAAGAAGAGATAAATATAGATGATCTGTACTTTATCTGCTATATGATTGAGCGTGTTGCCCGCAGGATTCATCAGAAAAATAAGTATGTAGTAAATACAATTGGTCAAGATGCCCTAAAGCATTTAATTAGTGTTGCAAATGTTTTACACTGTGAAAATCCATTGCAGGTTGAAGAGGATTGGATAGAGGAATATAGGCTTCAAGACAGTGATTTTGATGTTACAAAAGTTGATTGTGAACTTGCAGAAATCATACCCACACCACTTGAAATGGGAAAGGTATATAAACGGCTTATTGTAGATACATTGCAACCGGATGAAGATTATGTAGATGGAATTATTCGTGTATATAATAATGATATTTGTGATGTCATTGATAATTATAATTGCAGTGCTTTTTATGAGCCGTCGTATGTCATTGCAAGGGCTTATTATAATGGGGGATTTTGATTTTATTAATCTTTACAAACAGGAAAAATATTTGAATAAAAAGAAAGAAGATTTTAAGGAAGGCGGCTGTAAATTATGGCAAGAACTATCGGAATTGGGATACAGAATTTTGAAAAACTGATACAAAATAATTGTTTTTATGTAGACAAAACTGATTTTATCAAAGAGTGGTGGGAGGGAGAAGATGAAGTGACACTGATCACGCGTCCCCGCCGTTTTGGAAAAACGTTAAATATGAGTATGCTGGAGGCTTTTTTTTAAAACAGATATCAGAATAGAGGAGAATTGTTTGAAAAATTAAAGATATGGCAGTATGAGGAGTATCGGAAGCTTCAGGGAACTTATCCGGTGATTAGTCTGTCCTTTGCCGGTGTCAAAGATGTGACCTGCGGGGAGGCAATTGCTTCTATTTGTGATATCCTGAGGGAGCTTTATGTACATTATAGTGAATTGTTAGATTCCGAAAGTTTATTAGAAGAGGAAAAACATATTTTTAAACAAATGATGTCGGAGGTAACATCAGATACTGCAAAAAGAGCGGTTTATTATCTGTGTTCGTATTTGTATAAGCATTTTGGTAAAAAAGCAATTATTTTATTGGATGAATATGATACACCAATGCAGGAGGCGTATGTCCATGGTTATTGGGAGAAGTTTACTGCCTTTATCAGGAATTTTTTTAATTCCACTTTTAAGACGAATCCCTATTTTGAAAGAGCAGTGATGACAGGCATTACCAGAGTCAGTAAGGAGTCGATATTTTCAGATCCTAATAATCTTGAGGTTGTGACAACTACCTCCAATAAATATGCCACAGCGTTTGGCTTTACTGAGGCAGAAGTTTTTGCGGCAATGGAGGAGCAGGGAATTGATGATAAGAAAGGTGTGAAGTTCTGGTATGACGGATTTGTTTTCGGCAATGTGACAGATATCTATAATCCGTGGTCTATTATTAATTATCTTGACAAGAAGAATTTTACGACCTATTGGGCCAATACCAGTTCCAACAGTCTGGTCGGAAAACTGATTCGGGAAAGCGGGGCAAAGAAAAAGAAGCTGTTTGAGCAGCTGTTAGAAGGAGAGTCCATTGATGTTCCGGTAGATGAGCAGATTGTATATAATCATCTTGATACAAACGAAGGAGCTATATGGAGCCTTATGTTAGCCACCGGATACTTAAAAGTGTTAGCATATCAGACAGGAGAGCAGTATACCGGTAACAGGAAACCAATCTATAAACTGACACTTATAAATGAAGAAGTCAGAACAATGTTTTATCAGATGGTGAGTGACTGGTTTAACAGTGTAGGAGACAGTTATAATGATTTTATCCTAAAATCCGAATTATAGTCACTAAATCTCTACTTGATAACCCCGAGTTTGCGAAGAAACAACCTGTCCCGTTCGATAGTTTC
>CACXFV010000127.1 GCA_902767015.1 uncultured Lachnospiraceae bacterium
CTTTACGATACTATTTCTTTACGATACCATTTCTTTTAAAATGTATTGACTTTTGTTGTTATCTTTTTAAAAATATTATTAACAATTGTCGTTATATTCGTTCTGAACAACACAACCAGACCAACTAACACCAGTATAATAAGAATGACCTCTACTACCCCCATTCCTCTGTTGTCATTCATAAAATCGCTCATCATTACCCTGTTCTTCATCTTAATCGCTGCTGTCTTTGCCGCCGCCACTACTTTGCTGTCAGAAAACTTATTGTTTTTACTCCATTCGTTTACATATTTTCTCATATCTCCTGTCCTTTCTTTCCTTTATCATTCAAAAGTTACTAACAAAACGGTTACCTATTTGCGGATTTCCTATACATTAAAAGACATAATTGCCGGAATAATGATAACTGCAATAGAAATCACCAGCATCATTCCCATTGGCAGCAATAATTTCGTACCTGCCTCATCCCCCTTCTTTCTGGCCAATGCCTTTCTCTCCTCGAATGCTTCAATTACTTCTGCATTCAATATGTCTTTTAATCCTTTTGTTCCCTTTTTAATATTCTGTTCCAAAAGATTTGCCAATTTTATGTACATATGTATTCCACATCTTTTGCCAAACTCCCGGTATGCTTCCGCTTCAGAATAACCCTTTTTCATGAGCTGCCTTGCATATTTCATTTCTTCATATACAAATCTTTTGTTCTCCTTACCGTTTTTATGCCCGTTATCTTTACCTGTGTTATCTTTGCCCCTGCTTTTTTTATTCCCATTATCTTTTTGTTTTTCATAATCCAATATTATTTTGTCCCACGCTCCCATAATCGTCATTCCTGCCCCTTGTAAAATCGTGAGTTTACTGACTACCTCTGTATAATCCTCCTGTAGTTGCTCTCGTCGCTTATCCAATTCTCTGTCTGTATCCTTTTCCTTTGCAAACCATACGATAACCGCCGCGATAATTGCCACTAAAAGATAGATGAGATTTGCTCTTTTTTCTGATATATAAAAGCTCACATCATATTCCTCCATCACATTCCTAAGATTTATCTCTTCTGAATGTTCCGATGTCTCTGTCAGCAAGTTCTCTATTCTATCGTATATTTTCTTGACAAACTCCCTATCCTGCCGGCTAAGTATCATGTCTATGTCAAAAGCTCTCTCATACTCATAAAAAGACATTGTTGCCCTACACGTTATCGCCTTTGTATCCTCCAGCTTCTCCCAGTTGATTTTTCCTGAATAATCTATGTACTCCGGCTCATTTATTTCCCACATCACAGAAATGCCATCTGACAATTCATATACCAGTTTAATATCCTCCGTGATATGCGCTAGACTGTCGTTATCTCCTAAAAGCTTCTCAATCAGCTCATCATAATGATTTTGAAATATTCTGTCTGCCTCTTCCTGTGTATACCGCTGTTCTTCTACCTTAATACGAAGGTTATCAACCCCATTATTATGCTTGACGGTCAGTTCATACTCTCTATCTCCCTCTCCTGCCTTTGGTCTCTGAAGAGAAACTACTTCTCTTTCGCTTGAATAGGTGCTCTCCACACATTTTATATATCCCACAAGTGTAATAACCATAAACACCATAACGGATATGGCAATTCTTGATACGATATAGACATAAGCCTCTTTAATACCTGTCTGATTTGTATGAAGCCTGCCTAATTTCAACTTTATATGCTCATAATTTATCTTACGCACATACTGATGAAAACAATCTGCCAAAAATGCAGCGATACCATAGAACACTCTGAGTTTATGCTTAGTCTTGTCTAAGTCACAAAACAGTTCGTATTTGTAATGACAGGTTAGAAAAAAAAGTAATATCATTATCACTACAATCACTGTATATGCAGCAAATATCAATGTACACCTCCCTCCATATTCTTAACTATCCTTAATTGTTCTTCACGTTACATCTCAACATCTGTAAGCTTCTCCCCCAATACGAAGGCCGCGATATACACCATCAGACATATGGTCATGACAATTCTTCCGAGTATGCCGTGATACATCATGTTCATCATATCTTTTGATGTAAGGTCTACATACATCACAATCAATAGGGGAACCACATCCATAATTCTCTGTTCGTACTTTTTCGCATTGATTATCATTCGGATTTCTCTCTCAACTTCTATTTTCTGACTGATAGTCGCCGACGAATTTTTCACAATCTCGATGACATCTCCTCCACTTCTCTTTGCCGTTTTAAGAATCTGTGCAAACAGCTTAATCTCCTCTATATCACTTCTTTCCCCGAAATCTTCAAAACATGTCTCCACTGTGATACTTAGTTTTATTTTCGACATAATTCCTGCAAGCTCTCTGCAGATACACGCCTTCTTACCATACATCTGGGTTAGTTCAGCATAGCACTCCTTCATGGAATTCTCTATGGAATAGCCTGCCATAAGCTGTGCACATAACGAATTGCAAAATTCTTTAAACTGCATTGTAACTTCCTGTTTTCTCTTCTTAATAAGTCGTGCCTGAATTATTTTAAAATAAAAGTTCATTGGTATTAAAAATGTAACAAATGCCAGCACATTTCGATAAAAAATATAGGAAAAAATCGATGCCACTGCAGAAATTATTAAAATGTACTTTATATATTCCACAAAATTTAATTTATACTGTTCATAATTAATCTGTCCTTCCGTATACTGCTGCCTCCTCAAAAAAACCTTTATTCGTCATTTTCCCGGTATTTACAAGACCATTCCCTGACCACACAAGACTGCCCTTTACCATACCCGATGCCTGCTTTACCACGCAATCAAAAGCTTCCCTGTGCTGCTTCTCTGCTTCTGTAAAGTGATAGAGTGTATTGAGCTTTATCTCCGAATCAACACAATCAAGCACTTCCACAATCTCTAACACCTTTCTCGTTCTATCTCTGAGCCGCCCCAGGTGAACAATAACATCTATTCCCGATGCAATCTGATTCCTGATGGCAGATACAGGCATATCCATTCCCATAAGTACCATGGTCTCAAGTCTGCTTATCATATCCTTCGGACTATTGGCGTGACCCGTGCTCAGACTTCCATCATGTCCTGTATTCATTGCCTGCAGCATATCAAGCGCCTCTGCCCCTCTTACTTCTCCTACAACAATGCGGTCCGGACGCATTCTGAGACTTGCTTTTATCAAATCTCTGATACTGATGCCATTCTCTCCCTCCATATTGGGTTGCCTTGCCTCCAACCGCACAAGGTTATCGATATTCTGCAGCTGAAGCTCTGCCGAATCTTCAATAGTAATAATTCTCTCTGTTCCGGGGATATCATTGGATAGTGCATTCAAAAATGTTGTCTTACCCGAACCGGTTCCTCCACTTATAAAAATATTATATCCGGATATGACAAGGATTCTCAAAAACTCTGCCGCCTCCCTCGTTATAGAGCCTATCTCTGTCAACTTAGTCATCGTTATCCTCTGCAGGGGAAACTTTCTTATCGTAACGATAGGTCCATTAAGTGCTATCGGTGCAAGAACCACGTTAACTCTGGAACCATCACTCAGTCTGCTGTCCACAATAGGCGATGCCTCATTCACTCTTCTGTTTACATCTGACACCATCTGCTGTATCACATCGGATAATCTTTCCTGAGAGTTAAAACAACCGTCATACCGCATTAACTCACCGCTTTTTTCTATAAAAATGTCCTTCGGTCCGTTAATCATGACTTCTGTAACATCTTTATCTTTTAAAATTTCATCAAGGATGTCCATCCCTCTGATAGAATCAAAGATTGCCTTCCTCAACCTGCATTTTTTCTCCACCGACAGTATTCTGTTACGGGTATACTCTGAGATTACTTCGTCAATGATCTCAAATATGTCATAATCTTCTATCTCTCCTCCTACATTAATTCTCCCTATTACCTCTGCCCTTAATTCTTCTACTCTTAATTTCTCTGTTCTTAATTCCTCGGCTTTTATTTTTTCTGCCTTTAATTTCTCCGCTCCTAAATCCTCGACTTTTAATTTTTCTTTCTTTAATTTCTCCGTTTTTCTTCCTCCTTGTTCACACAGCACCGCTATATCATATTCACCTCAGCCGCTCCTCCAATTCCTTCATTATCTCCATTAAATCACGGTTATCGGAAAAATGTTTTAAATCTGTCTCCTCCATGTTGAGTTCATAAATATTATCAAAGCTGATATCATAATCCGTATTCGCGATATACTCCCTGAAACTTTTTAGTCTGGTGAGCGATATCTCATCCTCCAGCCCCGGAACAATCACCATATCAGATGCCTCCAACATTCTAAAAACATCCTCCACTATGTTCGATAAATCCATCAAAATCACATCATATCCCCTGATACTTCCCAGCATACTTACTAAATCGAGAAGCTTCTCCGAATCTGTCTTACGCAAATCCCTGATACAGGTTACCGGCGGTATGTAGTCCATTCCTCTGTAGTTTCTGATTACTGTTTGCGCTTTAATTCCAATGGTACCATTCCCATTGAGATAGAAGTATAATAAATCCGACAAATCGCTGTCTGCCCCCTCTCCTATATACTTCATAAGTGCAGAAAATTCCTCAAAGTTAATCAACAATACCCTCCATTCTCTCCTCGTCAATTCTACCCCTGTCTCAACGGATAGCTTAGTCTTTCCGCATCTTCCTACCGGTGAGTATATGCTTACCACTTTTGTCATGTTTTTTCTTACATATCGGCTCATTGTCTCCTGACTTATCAGCATATCTGCACAGTAATTCAGAATATCATTAATCAATAAATCAACCGGCTGATATCTGTAGACTGCCTTAATACCTCCAATGCTCTCCACATCGCTCTCCTCTGCAAGAACCATAAACTTTTTATCAGATACATGGCAGATACTTATCTTTTCACACTGTGTAATAAGGTGCTGTGCAATGATAATGACATCCACATTACAACTGTCACTGTACTGTTCAAGTACAGAAATATCCGAAAAAAAATTCATCGTGTACTCAGGGCATTCCAAAAACTTTACATATTCACTAAAGCTGTCAATGTACTGCTTATCTGAATCAACCATCAGTATATTAACTCCCATGTCCTTGCATATGTCTCATCTCCTCAAAATCACACTTACTTTTTATAATTTGTATATTAACACTTTGTATTGTGATGTTTTATAATTATATAACAGTTGTTTTTATTTGTAAAGTACTTTTTTCAAAGTATTGGAATAAAATTTTTACAGCAAGACTATAATTATATAAACGCCTTTTTTTAAGCGCAGCACATATATTATCTTATGAGCAAAAACCACTGTATCAAAGCGGCCTTTACAAAGTAAAAAGTGTTTTGTGAATAGCGATTAGCTGTATGGTTATGAATAATAATTAATAAGTTGGGGTGATAAATTGATGAGCTTGTTCAAAAGAAAAGAAAAACTTTCTGACATCGAATTGCTGAATAACTACAGAAATCTCCTGACGGAAGAAGAAATTCTGAAAATTGAACTGAAAGAAACAAAGCTTGCGCTGGATGCTGCTTACTGTATCTTACAGAACGTCACAGAGCCGGAGCTGATTGACAGTGCCATCTATGAGCTTAATTCCATTCAGTCAAAATATACTTTTCTTACAAAAAAATATCGTGAAATTTCGGCTTGAACTGAACGAAATTCCCCATAAAAAGTCATGGAATCCCACTGCATTATGCTAAAATTTATATAATTAAAGCTACAGCATAATGCGTAATGTGAAAATCCCATGACTTTTATTATTATTTACAGCCGGCTTCTCTAGTGTATATCGGGGATTGATTAACCTATCATAGTCCGGTTTTAAGATAATAAAAACCATACCCCTCTATTTTCATATTGCCGGCCTTTAGCTTCTTAGCTGTGGTCAAATCCTCATACATACCCTTGTCTTCGCCGGCATTTTCGCCAAGATAGATTTCCTTATCATTTTCACTGAAATTAAAAATTCCGATTATCTTTTCTTTATTAAATTCTCTTACTATGCCGAGAACACTGTTATCACCTGTATCAATTGTAGTAATATCTGCCGCCTGACCAAATACCATCTCACTTTTTCTCACATTTTCAATTTTATTCAGCTCTCTCAGAATACGTCCTTCGATACTATACTCATCCACTACCTTTGCCACCTTTTTCCAGTCAAGCTTTCCCCTTTGAAGCCTTCTTGCGTCATTGATATTGTAATTTCCCTGCCGGTCGCCGGAATTACCCATACAATCTCCATCTACAGACAGCTTTGAAGAACTATCCTCAGACTTTTCACTATAAGAATAATCATTAATCTGACCAATCTCGTCGCCACTGTAGATAACAGGCACCCCAAGTCTCATAAACAGATATGCATAAAGCATTATCTCTAGCCGGATTGCTTTTTCTATTCCCACCTCGCTGCCTTCATAAACTGCTTTTTCCAATCCACACATGGACGCCGTTGTTCCGCAGAAGCTGGCTGCATTGTTCTGATTCTTACACCAATACAATTCTCCCCTGCTACTACTGTAACCCTCATATCCTCTAAAATAATTATTGAGATACTCTCTATGTTTTTTTTCAGTGATTTCTTCTTTTTTCAAAAATTCGTAGTCTAATGACCATTGTACTTCATTTTCATTTCTCAGATAGTTGACAAACAGATATTCCTTTGGAAGACTGTCGGCATCATCCAGTTCTTTTCTCAGCAGCCGGATATCTCGCATAGCCACAGCATTCCATACATACGGCATTACCTTTTTATTGTATAACATATGGCATTCCGGCTTTCCTTCCACACCAAAATATGCCGTTAATTCCTCCATTTCTCTATCAATATCTGCCAACAGTAATATTCCCGGACACACAATTTCACTGATAATTCTCATCATCCTTAAAATAGTATGAACCTGCTGCTGATCTTTATCTGCGCTCCCTGCTTCTTTCCATATATATTCTACGTAATCGGTTTGAATCACATCGGCACCTGTATTGGCAAGATATAGAAAATGATTCATCATTTCATTAAATACTCTTGGATTTTTATAATTTAAATTCCATTTGTTGTCTTGGGAAGATATGCTGACAGACGAAGTTTTCTCCTGATTTTCCATAAAAATGTACCTGCCGGTATATTCACTGTCGCCCTGAAGGGCTCTCCTCGCCCACTCATGCTCTTTTGAAGTTTGATTCATCACAAAGTCAACACATATATTGATATCCTTCTCATGACACAGCATGGTAAAATTTTTAAAATCTTCTATTGTACCCAGTCTTTCTTTTACTTTTCTGAAATCTGATACCGCATAACCCTCTCCATCATTATTTTCCGGCACATCAAAAAAGGGCATCAGATGCACAAAATTAATGTTACATTTTTGCAGATACTCAATATTTTTTTCCAATGTCTTTATATTTTCGGAAAAACTTTCAATGTTTAACCTCATTCCAATCATATAATTATTTCTGTACCAATCAGGAGTATTTTCTCTGGCAGCATCAATGTTTTTTAATTTTTCTTCTCTCTCATTAAAGTAATTATGCATTTGATAACATAATTCACTAAACATGGATTCATTTGAATAGAGCTCCATATACAGCCACTTTAATTCATCAATATGTTTGTTATATCTCCTGATATAAAGAGCCTCCCAATCTCCCTTAAATTCCGTACAGATTACACCGAGTGCCATAATTTACCTCCTCTGCTTTGACATCTTCTTAATCGTATGTAACGTAATACTATTATTTCCTTATGATTTCTATATTATTCCAAAGTTTATAAAAATTTTAATGTGCCAAAATTTTCATTTGTGATATGGAGCTGATACCGGACTGCAGATATCTCGAAATGCGTACAAAGATTTTTAATATGATTTGATAGATTATTGTTTTGAATGGGGATAATGATAAATAGAATAGCTATCAATGTATGCCAAAATTTTATACAAAATAAAAAAGTACCTACCCCAAAGCTCATACGTCTTCAAAACAGGTACCTTAGTGCGCGATCAGGGGCTCGAACCCTGGACACCCTGATTAAGAGTCAGGTGCTCTACCAACTGAGCTAATCGCGCATATCTCTAACGCGAATATGATTATACCCCATAAATTTAAAAAACGCAAGTACTTTTTTACAAAAAAATGACTAATTTTTTACTTTTTTGGTAACAGTTCACCCTTTCGGGTGAGTCACGCCCCCTATGCCACACACGAATAGTCGGACTATCGTGTGTGGCTGTTTTCTTTAGTTC
>CACXFV010000128.1 GCA_902767015.1 uncultured Lachnospiraceae bacterium
ATAATATTACAGTAATGGTATAATGTCAACGGAAAATTACTTATTTTTTATTAATTTTAGACAAAAATATTATGATAATATTCTTATTTTTCTTGCAATTATTACAGTTTTGAATTATTTATTTCATATCTATGAACCTGCACTCTCATACACCCGGATTCCTCTGTTCCAAATGGCGATACCGATTGCCATCCATACCACAGAGATTACTACTGTCATTCCCACATTATATAACGGATTTTCTCCTGTCAAAAGATAGTTCGCAGGATAAAATGCCGTAAAAGCAAAAGGAATTACATAAGTCACAATTCCTTTTATCGTATTGTTGTATATCGTAACAGGATATTTTGCAAAATCATTCACCATGTAGAACATATAGGTAATATTTCCGCTTTTTTTCGTCCAGAAGGCAATGGCTGCTGTGGCAATCTTAATGCCGGTATAGATAAATGTGGCAAAGAAAATGGCCGTAAGCATCAGAAGAACTTTCATGATACTCCATTGAATATTAACCTTTTTTATGGTAGTACTAAGCAAAGCGATTCCCATGATTAATTCTCCCATGGCATCAATCTGCAGTCTCTCCACCAAAATATGAAAAAGAGGATTGACCGGTCTTGTGAGATATTTATCAAATTCGCCCCGGCTGACATAAAAATGTCCCACCATCCAGAGATTATCAAAGAATAAGTGATCAATCCCTTTCGGTATCAGTGAAAAACCATAGATAAAGATAATCTGATCCACGGTAAAACCCATCAAATCCGGGATTTGTCTAAATATAATCCATATAAATAAAATGTTAGTCATCTGGCCTAGCAGAAATGCAATAATTCCCACAATAAAATTTGCCTTATATTCCATCATTCTTTTCAATTCCTGCGTCACAAAAATTCTGTGCATGCGGAACATTCTCTTAATCTGTCTCATAGGCATATCTCCTCCTTTTTGTTTATTTTTATACCCCTGCATATCCCAGGCGGTGTCTTTTGACGCCTTAGAAGTATTTTTCACGCTTATCCCTCTCAGCCTCCCTGCACCGTGAGATATTTAATGGAAACTGACCACAAAATCTTGGAAAGGCACCAGAAAAACAATACCCATATCATTTGCAATCCCATATAAAACAATAGTGTTTTTCCTCTGTACATTCCCATATAAATCATTACCGGCGTGTAGTTTAAAGATGAGAATGGCAATATCAATAAAATTTTTTCTGCCACGGAAGGCATAAAAGCAATGGGAATAATCTGGCCTGACAAAAATCCGACAATACAGTTTTTCATCATGTTGGCCCCCCAGAGATATTTTATAACAAAAGCAATAAAGCCAAAGCAGATATTAAAGAAAAAATTAATCAGATAGGCAAAAGCGGCGCTGAGCATATACAGAAAAAAACGTATCACCTCAAACTGCACTTCGCCCATCAGTCTGAATCTGACAATCTCTACTCCCGCCACTAACGGCACAATCAGAATGCAGACTGTCATTAACTTATTCCCCAACTCTTGAAACAAAAATGTTCCATTATAGCTGACAGGCTTAATCAGTCTCATGGCAATCGAGCCATCTCTGATTTCTTCTCCAATATCATAAGTTCCGCCGCTGTTAATCATTGTAGCAGTAAGAAATATCAAAAATATGTATACCACCATCTGAGGCATGTTAAATCCATTCATTGAGGCATTGTCGCCGGAAAGAAAAATAGCTTTCCACAAAAAATAGGATATAAAACACCCCAGAACATTCCCCAGCATCATAAAAATCCAATTGGTTCTGTAAGTTGCCGTCTCCTGCATGCCTGCATTCACAAACGGAAGATATATTCTTAGTTTTCTTCTCATTTTTTACACCTCCTGCCTATGGCCGGTACAATTACATTGCATTTGTTTGCCTGCTTGTGTTGCCGTCACAAATCAATCGTTTGAAAGTTTTATCTGCAACCACTTTGTCACAGGCTGCTTTGATAAAGTCTCCCGATAATTTCCTCAATATCGGCATCTTTCACACTGATATCATTAACCCTGACCGTATTAAGGGTATAGAAAAGCAGTTCTGAAACGGGTACCACGGAACTGTTAAACCGGACCTTTATCGTACTTCCCTCCTCTGTAACCGTAATATCCTCCTCACTCATATGAAAATGCGTTACGTAAGAAAGCTTTTTACCGGCATCCTTTGTGGAAGTATCAAAATTTAATTCCCGAATCTGTCCGTATTTACTCTTTAATTTAGAAATGGTACCGTCAAATACATTTACTCCCTTGTCTATCATGACAATTCTGTCCGCCAGCATTTCTATATCTGCAAGGTCATGGGTGGTCAGAATTACCATAGTCTTTTCCTGCTTATTAATATATTCAATCGCATTTCGGATATTATGCTTTACTACCACATCAAGTCCAATAGTCGGCTCATCAAGGAACAGCACTTTCGGACTATGCAGCAGGGCTGCTGCTATATCGGCTCTCATCCTCTGACCCAATGAAAGCGTTCTCACCGGACTTGTGATAAAGCTTTCAAGCTCCAGCACTTCATTTAAGAATTGCATTCTCTCCTTAAACTGCTCCTCAGGTACCTCATATATTTCTTTTAACACGCTGTAGGTTTCCCTCAAAGGCAAATCCCACCACAATTGCGTCCTCTGACCAAAAACGACTCCTATTTCGCGAACGTATTTTTTTCTGTTCTGAGTTGGATTTTTCCCATTAATAGTGCAGGCTCCCGATGTGGGAGTAAGGATACCGGTAAGCATCTTGATGACTGTCGATTTTCCGGCACCATTCGGACCGATAAAACCCAAAATCTCACCATCTGCTATATCAAACGAGATATCTTTCACGGCTGCCACAACCTCGGTCTTTGGATGAAACAGCGATTTTACACTTCCTCTTAATCCAGGCTCTTTCACCGTCTTTTTAAATTCTTTCCTTAAGTTTTTTACTTCTATCATAAGATGCCTCCCTTCATACATTCCGCTCAATTACACAATAAAGTAAAAATTTTTCCTTACAAGCCGGCTTTTTCCCTGAGAATATATTGTCTCAATTTCAGAGGGATTTTTACAGAATACATGATAATTCAGAACTTGTCAATATCTGTGGGATAAATTGATAAAAAATCGGTAACTATTTGCTTACAACTCTTATTGTACGAATGCCTGATAAAAATAAGCCGGCGGAAATACATCATTATTTTCTTAGGATGTATCCGCCGGTTTACATACGGTAAGCCTTCTATATTCTTTGTCAATCATCAATCTATTGTTGTGCAGCGAACTCTTATTGTACTAATTTGGCAGCAAAGCTGACTGTAATATTTCCGGTATCTGTCGTAATATTCAGATTTCTTCTGCCATTCCCCTCCGCCTCATGTCTGCTGCCCTGGGAAGTCCCATTGACCTTTATCTTTCCCACATCGGTTTTCAGCTTCATTCCATATTCCTTTTCTTTCCCCTCCACCTCACAGGTCACATTGCCGGTATCACTTTTCGCTTCCAACTGAGCGATATCAGCCTTCTCCATTTTGATATTGCCGGTATCTGTCTCTATGGATAACGATTCTATTGAGATATCTTTCATACGGATATTGCCGGTATCACTGTCTGTGCTTCCTTCTTCTACCTTTCCGTCATCCACAGCTATGTTCCCCGTATCCGTCGTCATTGCCAGTGTGGATGTTTCTATATGATTAGCACTGATATTACCGGTATCAGATTTTAATTTTATATAAGAAGCCTGCAGCGTATTTAACTGAATGTCCCCAGTATCTGTGCTTATAGTAACCTCCTCTAACATCGCTGACACCGGAACATAAATCTTTATATATGTCTTTGGGAAATTTAAATGCATACCGAAATCTATGACTCCAAATCCTTGAGAGGCCTCACGAATCGTGAGAGTCCCATTCTCCTCCTTAATCTTTGGTTCCCTTCCCATGACACGGTACTCTACTTTATAACTCTCCTCCTCTGTCAGAATAATCTCCACATCCTCTGTGTCTGCTTTGACATCAATATTTTTGAACTCCCCTGTTATGACTGTTTCTTCTGACACTGCATCAAGATTAGTGTAAATCTTATGTTTTTTCAAATCGATGCTGAAAGACGGCTTTCCTCCAAGGATAATTCCAAGGACTACCAGTACAATTCCCGCTACTAATATGATAAGGCTGATTCTCATTATTTTTTTCATTATACTACGCATACTTACACCTTCTTTCCTGCATACCTGTTAAATATTTTTCGATGAATGTGAACTAACAGTCTCACAAGCATTCCGCTTAATTGATAAAAGCCCAGACAAAACATGATTCCCAGTGAAATCCTAATCACCCCGATTCCAAGCATCACCAGCCGCTGTCCTGCTGTCGCCGCCCATATTGTTGCCACAAAAACCATGATTCCGCTGAAACCTCCGGCGATTCCACAGGCGAGTACACTGAAGCTGACAGCGCATATCACAATGACCATACAGAAATATAGTATAACAGCAACCAACAAAAGAGGAAATGCCACTGGTGACGCAAGTATCCCCAGTAATATGAGCCATACTGTCTTAGTACTGTTCTTTAAGCCTGCATTTTCTGACTGCCTGTTAATCTGCTTTTCCACACAGTCTCCCAATATCTTTCTCGCCACTTCTTTTGGTGTTCCCAATGTCTCCTCCACCTGCTGTGAATCTCCAAGTCCGCTTTCTTCTATGTAGTCTTCATAAAACTGGACAGCATCTTCCTTATCTTCTGCCGATAATCCTTTTAAGCATCTGTCCAGTTCCTTCATGTATTGCTCTTTATTCATAACTGCCATCTCCCTCCTTTTGAACGGTTAATAGTTTATCAATTTTTCCCTTATAAAGAACCCATTCCTGCCGGTAAAACTGAAGCTTATGCCTACCGGCTTCTGTAATCTGGTAATAGCGCCTGTTTCTACCATTGAACGGAGCGTCATAGGTAGACAAAAGTTCTTCCTTTTGTAGTCTGCGAAGAACAGGATATAAAGTAGATTCCGATATATCCACAATCTCTCGGACCTTCTGTGTCAGGGTATATCCATAAGCATCTTCTTCCACTACAATCCCTAACACACAGGCATCTAAAAGCGGTGCGGTTAACTGATAGGTCATGTCAATCCCTCCTTCCGATGATTATTTTACATAAAATATTGTTATCTGTTTGTTTCTTTGATGGATGCTATCGTTTCTTTATAATATTATATATTGTATAATATTATTTGTCAAGCATCTTTTTTTATTTTAACTAAATCTATGTTACATTCAACACTGTACCCATAACGTGCCGTTGCCCTTCTATTGACGTTTTATACCTGCCAATGTATAATAACTATCATTACTGAGATAAAACTACTTTTTAATCCTATATTGTCATCTCTTTATTATGTTCAAAAAAGGCAGGTATGACCCTATGATTATCAATACCGGAATGCGAACGGATATTCCCGCATACTATAGCGAATGGTTTATGAACCGAATAAAAGAAGGTTATGTCCTTGTACGTAATCCCTATTTTAATGAACAGGTAACAAGGTATCGCCTGTCACCTGATGTAGTTGATTTAATTGCCTTTTGCACTAAGAATCCTGCCCCCATGCTTGGGCATCTGGGAGAGCTGAAGCGCTATTCCATGTTCTGGTTTGTAACCATCACACCTTATGGTGCTGATATCGAAAAGAATGTTCCCCCCATACCGGCTGTCACTGAAGCATTTAAGCGACTATCACAAGCAGTCGGCATCAATTGTGTCAGTCTGCGATATGATCCGATTTTTATTGATGAAACCTACACCGTTGACTATCACATCAACGCCTTTGAACATCTGTTAAATAATCTCAGCGGCTATACCGGACAGGCTGTCATCAGTTTCATTGACCTCTATGCCAAAACGGTTAAAAACTTTCCGGGCATCAGAGAAGTCCGGCCTGATGAGCGTAACAGAATTGGCAAAGCTTTTTCACAAATCGGGAAAAGCTATGGTGTCACCATCCGTAGCTGCTGTGAGGGAACCGATTTGTCAAAATACGGTATCCATGTATCCGGCTGTATGACAAAAGAAATCTTAGAAAAGGCTGTGGGCTATAGTCTTGCTATCCCTAAGAAAGACAATCCAAGGCAAAACTGTAACTGTATACTCGGTCACGATATTGGCGCTTATAACACCTGCGGTCACTTGTGCCGATATTGTTATGCTAATTATGATGAAAAATTAGTGAAGGAGAATATGCGCAGACATATCAAAACTTCTCCATTTTTAATCGGGCAGTCGCAGCCGTCCGATATCATTCATGACGCCTGCCAAAAGTCTTATTTCACAGGACAAATGATACTTCAATTATAGTAAAAATTCAGCCATGGCATTCATAAACTGTTCTAATCAGTCAATTGACAATGCTTTCCGGATATTATACAATGAAGTTAATGTAATAGAACAGGTGTCGACAATGCCTGCTCACGACTATATATGCCGCATTGAAACGAGTTTGAGAATACGGATAATCTTTTATCACAAATTATGCCTATTTTGGATGAATGAGAAAATATTTTTATTTTTTTGTTTATTATTTTTACTTTTTGTTATATAATAGGACTTGCGTAAATTTTTATGGTATTTTTGTCTGCCATACATGCGTTCATTATTTATTTTAGGAAAGGAATCGAAACATGAGTCAGGAGAAAGTTGATAAATATAAAAAGGAAAAAGCGAACCGCAAGAAAATCATTGCAAAGCAAAAAAGAATTGCATTTTTGGAAAAATCCGTCTTTGCGTTGGTAGTCATTGCCTTTGTGGCTTTTATCGGTGGTTCTGTATATTTTAAATGGTTTGATAAAAAGAAAGACACCGTGGCGGAAGCAGCTACCTATAGCCTTTCTGAAGAAGAGATATCCAGTGTATGGGCAGCTCATGAGAATCCGGAGGAGGAAACGACCTCTCCTATAGAGGATAGTACTACTGCAGCTACAGAAGAGGAGACTACAGCTGCCTCTGAGGACAGTGCTGAGGATGATAATGATAATGATAATGATAGTGATAGTGACAGCTCTGAAGACAACGAATAAGTTTGACCGCCTTCATTATGCATAGAAGACAATTTTTAGGGAGAGATGCGACTCTATTAAGTCCCATCTCTCCCTTTTTTATGACCGGGCTATTCCCAAAATAATTACACGTTGATACACTCTGTCCGTATCAGTCAGTTCATTGTATTTAAGTCAAGACTACTCGTATCCATACGCTGCCATCCACTGTCTTTTCCTGTGTATCTTACAAATTCATCCTTCCCCTTATCCTCCTTCAGTACACCAAGATAAAATCCCTTCGGCATATACACATCATCTTTTTCAACATAGTTGCAAAAAATAATGTATTCAGTGTCAGGACTGAGAGGTTCAAATCCATTTGATCCTACCACAACATAATCATACTGTTTTTCTTGCCCTGACTCATCAATCCCCTTCTCTTTCATATAGGTATCAAAATCCATGATACCTCCCATCATTCGCACGACAACCTCCTTAGGTACCTCCTCACTGTTTGCCGTTTTGACCAAAAAAGTATAGTCCGTATGCATCATTGTATTTTCATCCAACCACGAATCAAGCTTCAGCAGACTTCCTCGAAAGACCACCTCTGACCCGCTCTTCAGCCTATCAAGAGTCATGTCCTCTGCTGATGCATCCAAATCAACAACTACACCGCCAACATGCACATTATTACTCTTCAAATCAATCTTTGAAATATCTATCCCCTCAAATTCGTATCCCTGTATATCTCTGTCTGATGAAGCACTGCCTGATACCCTGCTTTGACTTTCTGTTACCTCCTTCTTCGCCGATTTAACTTCTGATGCTTTCTCCTGACCGGCACTTCCACATTCCATCAACAACACAGTAACTACCAATAATACTGCAAAACTTCCTTTTCTCAATTCTACTCTATACATATTAACATCCTCCTATAATGATAATGATTATTCATTAATATAGTGTAGAAATGCAGTCGTTTTGTTGCAATTTTAAACTATTAATTCAAAAGATACAAAAAAGGCTCACAGGCTATCCTACCTGTAAACCTTTTTCATAAACAATCTTCTACATCTTGTCCGGTGCTGAAAAGCCCAATAACTCAATACATTCCTCTAATGCCCTTTTTACCAGTGAAATTAAATTAATATAACTTAACTGTCTCTTGCCATCTTCACAGGAAAGTATCTTTGTATCCTGATAAAACCTGTTAAAAGTATCTGACATCTCATAGATATAAGCACATATTCTGTGCGGTGCAATCTCATTAACAGCACTTTCCAATACATCATTATATTTTGCAAGTACTAACATCAATGCCTTCTCACTGTCACTAACCGGCGGCAGAATATGTGTATCTTCCATCACAGTATTCTCCTGATACCTGTTCAGTATCGACTTGATTCTTACGATATTGTATAAAATATATGGACCTGTATTACCGTCAAAGGAGGAAAACCGGTCGATATCAAATATATAATCCTTAGAAGCCTGATTAGACAAATCACCATATTTAATGGCAGCAAGGCCAACCACCTTGGCAAGCTTTCTCGCCTCCTCTTCTGAAACAGGCTTCATGGTCTTTTTCTTTTCTATATCCTCCTGATTTCGCTTCATAATCAGCTCATATACGGCATTTTCTACCTCCGCAATCAGATTCTCAAGACGCATCACACCGCCTTCTCTTGTCTTAAATGGTTTACCGCCCTTCCCATTCATTGTGCCAAAACCATTAAAAATCAGCTCTGTCTGCTCTCCTACAATGCCTGCCTTTTTCGCAACTCTGAATACCTGTGTAAAATGCATCTCCTGACGCTTATCTGTAAAATAAACCACCTTATCCGGCTGATAATCTTTTTGTCTCTGCACCAGTGTGGCAAGGTCGGAGGTCGCATAGAGGGCTGCTCCATCTGATTTTTGAACAATACATGGCGGTATCTCCTTCGTATCACTGTCTTCTTTCACATCTACCACCATTGCTCCCTGACTTTCATGGAGAAGCCCCTTTTCCTTCATCAAATAAAGCATCTGTGGTATATATTCCTCTGCATCACTCTCACCCTTCCAAAGATCAAAGGATACATTCAGATTATCGTAGTTCTTTTTCAAATCCTCAATTGACACATTTAATATATGCTTCCAGATAGCCCTATATGGCGGGTACCCCTTCTGTAGCCGAAGCGTTGCCTCATGAGCCCTCTCTTTAAATTCACTATCCTCTTTCGACTTTGCACTGGCACACGGATATATCTCTTCCAATTCGCTGATGGTAAAGGGTGCCTCCTTAGGATATTCACCTGTATAACTCTCATCAAAATACACTAACTCCGGTTGTCTTACCTGAAGCTCCGTGATAATCAGGCCCATCTGCAGACCCCAGTCACCTAAATGCACATCACTAATCACATGATTGCCGAGATACCGGTACATTCTCTTAACGCTTTCCCCGATAATCGCTGAACGCAAATGTCCCACATGCAGTGGCTTTGCCACATTGGCACCGCCATAGTCTAATACGATTGTCTTCGGCGGCTGCGCCATATTACAGCCAAGTTTATCATCCTCCTTCATCTGATTGACATAATCTGCCAGAAAGTCCGGACTAAGCTTCATATTGATAAATCCCGGCATAACCGCCTCTATTTCCCCAAAGAACTTATTGCCTTTCAGCCTTTCTACAATCTCTCCCGCAATAGCAATCGGTGCCTTATGATAAACCTTTGCCGCAGCCATCGCACCGTTGCACTGATATTCACACAAGTCCGGTCTGTTAGAAATGGTAACCTTTGCGTATTTTTCATCATACTCTGAGGCAATAAATGCCTGCCTCACGCTATCTTCAATCAATTCTATTAATTTTTTCATCCTGTCTCCTTTATTCAATAGTAACAGTCCAGCCGTTACTGTTACTTATTCTATGGGCTTGCCTCTTTATATCTCTATATTTCTACCCCATTATACTGCAAAAGCTCTCTTGCCGTATCAATGGAATCAACTCCCTCTTTATTCTTCACAGGTGCAAACTCTCTCTTTCTGTCCACCTCATACACCAGACAATCATCCAGCATATTAATCATATCCAGTATCAGTGTTTCAAACTTGTATCCATTCGGCTCCTGAGGCGAAACCTGCACGCCATTTTCATCAATGTAAGGAATCTTCTTTTCCACCATATGCGTTGTCATGGTATTGCCATTAATTGCTATTAATTCCTTTACCCGGAACATATAGTTCAAAATGACACCATAATTATATGCCGGTTCTCCTTCACTGTCCTTTTCGTTCATCATTGTATCTGTCAGCTCATAATATTCCACAATAGATGGCTTTCCATTCTTCTTGCACATCACTCCCACTCTTTCGTCGGGACTTGCCTTTCTGACTACCTTAGCCGAAGAAGGATGGCCTGATAAAATGGTTGCACCGACAAATCGCGGGTCTGCAATCTTCTGAAGCACATTGTCAACCGAAAATACATTCAGCCACTCAATTCCCATCGCCTCTATCTTTGCAAGCAGTCCTGACTTTACCATGGAAGAAAACCAACCGCCATTGCCATTCGGCGATAATGAAATCTGATCCTTTGCTGCCATATAAAACTTTCCGTCATAGCTGACACTTGGTGCCATGCTCTGGACAAAGAAAAATACATATTTTTCATCATAGCCAAAATAGTTCTTCTCTTTAAAAAAACTTCTTGTATCAGCATCATTTATCTCACTGGTCATGATAAACAACGGAACCGGACATTCTGTCTTTTTCACCACTTCTAAGAGATTCGAAATAATTCTCTCAAAAATATACAATTCCTTCGTGACACCTATGTTAAACATTCCCTTCGGCTTGTCAAATCCCAGTCTGGTTCCCTGCCCTCCCGCAAGGAGGACTGCTCCCACCTTATACTGTTTTAACGCTTCGATACCCGCTTCATCAAAAGCAGCAGCATTTTTCTCTATCTCCTCTATCTTCATGGCTAACAGTGGTTCATACACATCTTCTGACACAGACACACAATCCTTCGTCTCTTCTTGATTCTCCCGCTTCCGCTTCGCCATCTTTTGCTCATAAACGTCCAGATAAGAAAAATCAAGCTCCAAAAGCTGTCTCTCAAAATTCTTTTTTTGTTCCTCACTGTATTCATCATAGTATTGTATCAGGTGCTCCTGACCATATTCCTTTAATTTTTCAATCATTTCTGCCCCTAACATAATATTACCTGCCTTTCTTATAATTCAAAAAGAACCCTGCCTGCTGTTTTCGCAGCCACATCACTTTTCGTCTCCAAAATGTGTCCGGCAAAGTTCTTTCTGTGTATTAGTTTTATTAATTGCTGCTGCAATAAATACCTTCTCTATAAATACATATCCAGCTCATCATCATCATAAGAGCCATTCTCATATTCCCTCGTCCAGTCAATGTTATTGGTTCTCTTTGGACGACTCTGCATTCTGGATGGCTTGGAATTCTTACGCTCGCTCTGTTTCTTCTGCATAGCCTTCTTTTCTTTTTCGATTCTGTTCTTAATCTCAAACTTATCCGGCTGCTGCTCTTTTACCTTTCCCTCCTTAGGAGATGTCTGTCTTTTCTGATTCCTTACATTCGTCTCCTCTTCATCCTTGTCATATGGACTGCCATAATTCCTCTCACCGTATTTCTTTTTAAACGGCTTGTTCATTCCAGAATTATCGCCATTCTTATACGAGTCTCTTTTCTTTATGCCGCTTCCTTTTGCTGCTTCATTTCTGTCTTTTTTCTGACTTCCCTCTCTCGAATTACCGCCCGCTTCTTTTTTATACGGTCTAAACTCTCTCTTCTCTCCGTTGCGATAATTATTGTTTTTTTCCCTTGCCTCACCTTGTCTGGTGTTTTTACTGCGACTTTCGCCACTGTTACTCGTAACCACAAATGTTCTCCTTCCATATGCTTTTGTAATGAAATATTTCGGATAAAATCCTCCACTTTTATTTTATATGATTTTACTGATAAGTCAACAACATTTTATATATTTTTATCCCCCTGCATTTCCAAAACAAACCTCGAGATATCCATTTCCTTATTAAACCGTTCTTTTACCCAGAACACGTGAAGTTCATTCTTCGCTCTGGTCACTGCCACATAGAATAAGCGCCTCTCCTCCTCAATCTCATCCTCCAACGTTGACTTGGCATGGGGCGTTACACCTTCTACAGCATCCATAATATACACAATCTCATACTCCAGACCTTTGGCACTGTGCATAGTAGACAACTCAACTGCATTCTCATTTCTACTGTTTATTTCTGCCTGTCTGGCAAGCTCCTTTCCATATTCCCCGATATGGTCAAACCATTCTTCAAAGTTCTTATACTCCTTGGATGCCTGCAATATCTCGTCTTTTATATCATATAATTCCTCCGGTTTTATTCTTCTGTACTGTGCATATTCCTCTAAATAATTTTCATATTCCACACCCTGCATAATATAATTGATTGCCGCAAAAGGAGCCATCTGCTTAATCATTCTTAGGTCAAATTTTAATTTATCAAGTCTTTCTAACATCCATTTTTTATCTGTAAACTGCCCCATCAGTTCATCAATGTTGACTGTCTCACTTCTCAGCAGTTCTCTTGAAATATAACGGTTCGGTTTATTAATAATACGCAAAAAATTCGCTCTGGTATTTTCACCGCAGGCAAACCGGATATAACTGATAATATCTTTCGCAATAAAATGCTCATAAATATTCGGCATCATATCCTTCATATGAAAAGGAATATTATATTCCATTAACTGATCCACTAAAAATCTCGGTCCAATATTCGTCCTGAACAAAATGGCGATATCAGAATATTTTCCCCCCTTTGCAATATGCTTCCTGATATCCTCCAAAATCCTTTTATTTTCCTCTGCTACATTTTTAAATTCTGTGTAATCTACTGCACTTCCCTGTTCTCTAACTGTATGAATGTTTTTCAGAAATCTTTTTTCATTGTTCGCAATCAGCTTCGCTGCGGCATCTGTGATACTCCCCATGCACCGGTAATTTTCATCAAGGATAATACGCTTTGTCCCCTCAAAATCCTTTTCAAAATTCATCATAATCTCCGGTCTGGCTCCCCGAAAGCGATACACTGACTGATCATCATCCCCTACAATAAAGATATTCTTAGTATCGCCGGCAAGCATTTTCATAATTTCATACTGCACCCTGTTGATATCCTGAAATTCATCAATCAGTATAAACTGATATTTATTCTGCCATGCACTTAAAATATCCTTTCTCTGTCGAAAAAGCTCATAGCACATCACAAGCATATCATCAAAATCCAGCTTATTCTGACGAATCAGGATTTCATTATATTCGTTATAAATTCGCTTAAATATCTCTTCACTGCAATTTTGGGAATAGTAGTGATGAATATCCATCATATCTCCCTTTACAGTACTAATCTCAGAAATAATAGCACTGATAAACTCTTTCTCGTCAGGATTGTCAAGCTTCTCTCTGTCCACAAGCTCTTTGATAATCCGATATTTTGTATCCTCTCGCAGAATGTTCTGCGCACTGTAATGATAAGCATACTTTAAAATCTTAAAAAAAACGGCATGAAAAGTACCAAAAGAGATGGGCAGCTTCTCACCGCCCATCAGCTTTTCAAACCGTTCCTGCATTTCTCCCGCTGCCGCCTTTGTAAAAGTAATTACCAGAATATTCGACGGCTTCACATGATATTGCTCAATTAAATTCTTTGTTCTGTGAGTAATGACAAGTGTCTTACCGGAGCCCGGCCCTGCTATTACCATACAGGGACCGGCATAATGTTCCACTGCCATTCTCTGTGCTTCATTAAACTGCTTTTTCAAGTTTCTCAATTCCTGTTTTTATTCTCTTAATTGTTTCTTCTTTCCCAAGGATTTCCATAATCTCAAATGCGCCCCCGGGTGTCATCTGCTTACCGGATACCGCCGTTCTTACCGGCCACAACGCCTGTCCGTTCTTAATGCCTTTGTCAGCCACATACTGCATGATGCGCTCGTGCAGGGCATCTATGCTATACTCCTCATGCGCTTCAAGAATCGGCAGCAAATCCTTTAATACCTCCAATGAGTTCTCGGTATTTGTCTTCATTTTCTTATGCGTATACATGGCAATATCATAATCCGGGAGCTCCTCAAAAAAGTCAACGTGACCGGCAATATCCGGTAATACTTCTATTCTTGTCTTCACTAGATTAAGGATTTTCTTTAAATCCAGATTTTTCTTAATTACCTGCGTTATATAAGGCATAGCAAGCTCATAAAAACGCTCCGGCTCCATCGCCTTAATGTACTCTCCGTTCATCCATCTAAGCTTCACAATATCAAAGACAGCAGGCGATTTATTAATATGATGATAATCAAATTTTTCAATCAGCTCCGCAAGTGACATTATCTCTTTATTATCCTCCGGACTCCAGCCCAGCAGCGCAATATAATTTACCACTGCCTCAGGTATAAAGCCCTGTTCTAACAAATCTTCAAAAGAGGAATGTCCGCTTCTCTTTGACAATTTTTTGTGATTTTCATCCGTAATCAGCGGAAGGTGAATATACTTCGGCGATTCCCATCCAAACGCATCGTATAATCTCTGATACTTAGGAGAAGAAGAGATATACTCATTTCCCCTGACCACATGGGTAATATTCATCAGATGATCATCAATCACATTGGCAAAATTATAGGTAGGAAAACCGTCTGACTTCATCAGAATCATATCATCCAATTCTTCATTTTCAACGGTAATAGCTCCATAGATATCATCATGAAATGTCGTTGTTCCTTCCTTCGGATTATTCTGTCTGATAACATAAGGAATACCACTCTTTAGCTTTTCCTCTATCTCCTCCTTTGGAAGATGCAGACAATGCTTGTCGTAAATGACAATCTCCTTATCACCTATGATCTGTTTTAAGGACTCCAACCGTTTTTCATCACAAAAACAGTAATATGCTTCTCCCTTCTCTACCAGCTGCTTGGCGTACTGAAGATAAATTCCGCTTTTCTGTCTTTCACTCTGCACATAGGGACCATAGCCGCCATCTTTATCCGGTCCCTCATCATGCGCCAATCCTGCCTTCTCCATGGTACTATATATAATCTCTAATGCTCCCTCAAAAAATCTCTCCTGATCCGTATCTTCAATTCTCAGGATAAAGTCTCCTCCCTCATGCTTTGCAATCAGATACTCATAGAGAGCCGTTCTTAAATTTCCAACATGCATTCTTCCTGTCGGACTCGGTGCAAATCTTGTTCTTATCTTTGTCATTTTTTACCTCCTGCTTATTACAAGCTTCACTTGCAATCTTTGTCATTATAGCACTCCTGTGTCACAGATGTAAAGTATTTTGCGAATGGCACAGCTGAACCGTTACTTTTTTGTTCCTGTAGAAAAAACTACAACCATTTGATATAACGATACCAAAGCCTCTGATACCATTTCAATTGATGGTAAATCTGATCTGACACACCTGTCACCTGCTCCGTCACAAAACGTACTTCCTCTTCACAGGCATTTTCCTTAGAATACTTGTCTTTTTCAAGAATTCTTGTAATTCTGTCAATCTGCTCCTCCTGCATAATGCCCTGATCTGTCAGCAGTCTGGCATATTCTGCATATGCCATAGAGGGTTCTCTTTTGATACCAATATATCCGCTGCACATACAGAGATATTCATATAGCTTCGGCACAGATTTTGTGTTTCTTCTTCTGCTTCTCACCAGTATTCCCACAATAATATACAGAATGATGCCGGCCATCACCAATGTAATACCGGTATAGAATAAACCAATCGACGCATTTCTCATATTATTCATATTCTCTGCCGTAAATACATTATCGGCAAGAAAACGAAGTACATTGGCACTTTGGTCTGCTTCCTGCTGTTTATCCGGTTCATCCTCACTTGGTGGTGTAAACTCCACCGGAATCCATCCGAAGCCATCGATATATATCTCCACCCATGCATGCGCCATGCTGTCATCCAATTTATATTCCATCAATCCGTAAGGATATCTGTCTTCCGAATATTCGTCCAGCGACACCCAGTCTCCCAATGTTTCATTCTCTCTTAATTCCCGCACATCACCGGTAGGATAATAGCTGTTCCACAATACATAGCCTCCTGTAAATCTGGCCGGAATCCCGAGATATCGCAATATCAGTGTGGATGCTGTAGCAAAATACATGCAATATCCCTTTTTCTGTTCCTCCAAAAAATAATTCACAAATTCCTTGTTGGATGGTGTTTTTCCGGGAATCAGTGAATATTCGTAATCCCGTTCAAAAATGAACGCCAGCTTCTCTACAATATCCTCACTATCACCGCTAAGGTCATATTTATCACAAAAATTCTGAATTGTTTGAAGGTTTTCCTGTGGCACCTGCATATATACTTCATGTACATACTCGGAATACTTTGCCTCCTTGTCCAACGCCTCCAGTCTGTAGTGATATCTACTATTTTCCTCGGCATTTTTGATTGCCAGTTCATTTTCTTTTTTTATCTTTTCTCTAAATTCATCCACATATCTTATATTTCTGATAGGCTGATAATTTAACACCTGAATATAATTTCTCGGAAGTCCTCCCACCGTCTCATCATCATTCACATATTGAATAACATTCTGCATATCGTCTGCCAGATGATACGGCAGATAGGTATACGAGGAAGTGGCTCCCACATTCATCACATGAATTGCTTTTTTAGCGCCAAGATACCCCCCACCGTAATATTGGTTTAAAGTTACGGTGAGGTTTTCCAATTCCCGCGCCGTAAGGTTATAATCTTTAAGAGACACTTGTACATCCTTCTGCTCACTGAGTGTCTCCCACATGGCATCCTTATAAAATGTCCCGTTAAAAGACTTAAGATACATATGGCTTTCCATTCTCTCAGCAAAAGTCCGGACAATCAAATCATCCTCATAATCAAGTCTCACATATTTTGACTGTCCCATCTTATTACGTCCTACACCGCCGGCACTGCCATCCGGATTAAACATTCCCCAAAATCCCACCAATGCCAACCGCTCTGTGAACTCTCTTGTATTATACTTAAGTTCATCATATCTGGTACTCATCTTAAAATTCTTCTGGGGTGAAAGAATGCTGATGATGAGAGAAATTACAATGATAACAGCAGAAAGGACAATCAAAAAACTAAAGGAGTACTTTCCGTCCGTTACATAGTCAAACACTACCTTTTCATTTCTTTTCCGTCTCAGATATCCCTTTTTTTTGCGGCTCTCCATATGACAATGATTAGAGTTTCTCAGGAAAAATAATGTGAGAATCCCTATCATATACATGGAAAAATACCAGATATTCACCTTCAAGTCAAAATACATTCCAATCTGTACAATAGGAAAGGTAAATAGGAATACTAATTCAAAGTTTTTTGATTCCGATATAGACATATTAAGCAGCAACATTGTGGCAAATACGATAAAAATCAAGCACATGGTAACAGATAATTTTTCCTCATATCCGTATACTTCATAGCTTCGTTCAATCGGCAAACCGAATTCCTTCTCCAAAAATTCCATAAACTCATTGCAGATATAGGCAAATCCGCCTCTGATCATATAGCGCAGATGAATAATACCATACATAAATCCTACGAATGAAGCAATGTACCCCAACAGCTTAAAGACGGTATTCATGTACAAAAAAGCGGTAAAAAGCGCAAACACAGCACCCGCTGCCATGACTAAAGGCATATTATAGCTTACATCAAAGGTTTCCATAAAACATCCAAGTGTACCTATGACAACCAGAAAATTAATCAGTGCATTGGTAAATATAAAATACCTTTTTTTGACATCGACCATGGCAGGTGTATCCTGAATCCGAACACCTGTCAGCTGTACATGCTTTTCCTCCAGCAATCTCTGCTTTTCCTTGAATCTTCCAAAAAGTCCTGCCCTTTTTTTCTTTTCCGCTACCACAGCCATGTAAGCATCACCCTTTCCGAACCGATATCCAATTTCTCCCCATTTTTGACAGCAGCGTTGGCATTTGATATATACAATACGGTTCCCTTAATCTCCTGATAAAGAGATGTATATAAATCATATGTCTCGCCATTTTTTTCCTGCAATTTCACAAAAAAAAGCTCACGAATCGCAGCATTTAAATCATCATCATGATAGATTTCCATGCTCTTTAATTCATATTCCGAAGCCTTCCATACCATATTGAACTTTCTTCCCTGCATCAACAAATCTCTTGAAAATGCATATAAAATTTCTACTAATTCATCAAAAATCTGTGGATTTTCCCTGTCTGCATACATTTCCACAACTATCACTACATCCTCAGAATACGGAAGACTAAATTCCTTTACCTGAAGCTCTTCATTTTTAGCGCTTAATTTCCAATGAATATTTTGCAGCTTGTCTCCCGGAATGTAGTTTCTGATTTCTGAGATTTGCGACACATCATCTCCTTTTTTTGTCTGAATCTGTTCATCCTCCGACACGCCAAGGGACGATAAAGCCACATTCTCAAACCTCCGGCTTTTTGTCGGCATGATATCAATGTCCACCACACCTGCAATCTCTGTCACAAATTTAAACATACAAAAAAAATCATAGATAACCGCCTGCTCTAACACCACCTGCATTCTGCCACAATAAATTCCGGTAACAGACATTTTAACCTGCCTCTTTTGCCTTGGTACTGCCCCTACAATCACCTCATAATTTTCATCATTATCATAAAAATAATTGAAAAACTTAACCTTCAATGTCAGATTCTCTACCGGCACCAGCGATTTGTTATCCACATTAAAATATACTTCTACCGGAACATTTTTTCCTATGGTCATTTTATCCGAACTAACCGTGATATGAAACCTGTTAATACTCTTTTTTGTTACAATATAAGAAATGACCGGGGCCACAATAATGACAGCCATCATTATCATCAGCGCATAGTGATGATAAAACAGTAATCCAAATCCGACAAAAACGATAAGTGTCAAATAATTAATTCGTCTGGTCCACACACTACTCCACATAATAATCCTTTCCTAGTTTTATGGAATGGTCATCTGATTCTTCATTTCAAAAATAATATGTCTCTCATCATACCCATTGGCTTTTGCCTTTGAATTCAGCACAATTCTATGGGTTGCCACAGGTTCAATACTTTCTGTAATGTCTTCAGGTACGATATAATTTCTGCCATCCATTACTGCTCTGCTCTTTGCCATTCTGATTAATGACAATCCTCCTCTTGGGCTAATTCCCAGTGCAACAAATTCATTCTCTCTGCTGCTTCTGACAAAAGTCACAAGGTAATCCATTAACCGGTCATCAATGGTAACTTCATTCACTCTTTGCCGGATTTCTTTAATCTGATGAATATCCATTACTTTATTGACCTGATCTAATGCCACATTACTCTTTCCATTATAGATATCTATCTCACTCTGCTTATCAGGATATCCCATGGAAAGCCTTATCATAAAGCGATCAAGCTGTGACTCCGGCAGTTTTTGTGTTCCCACATATCCCATAGGATTCTGTGTAGCAATGACAATAAAAGGATCCGGCAGAAAATGTGTCACACCATCTACCGTCACTTTCGCCTCCTCCATCACCTCAAGAAGAGCCGCCTGTGTCTTCGGAGAAGTTCGGTTAATCTCGTCTGCCAGCAAAATGTTACACATCGCAGCTCCTTCTCTAAATTCAAAATCGTTAATTTTTTTATTAAACATAGAAAAACCGACTACGTCCGACGGGAGAACATCCGGTGTGAACTGTATACGCCTGTAATCTAACGAGAGAGCTCTCGAAAAGGCAAGTGCCAATGTCGTCTTACCTACCCCCGGTACATCCTCTAATAATACGTGCCCGCCCGCAAAAATGGCTGACAACACCTGCTCAATAATATCATCCTTACCAACCACTGCTTTTGTAATTTCATTTTTGATTTCTTTTACAAAACTATTATCCATCTTTTAATCAATGTACAAGACGATATCTCCACATTCTGTTCATCATGCTTCTCTCTCATCGTACATTACCCTTTCCTTATTTTAAAATATGCCATAAGATGTAATCACCTTATGGCATATTCCTACCATTCACTATATCTGCTTCAAACTATTCAATTATTCCTCAACCACACAACCCGGTACATGCTTCTTAAAATCTTCAATTTGTGCCGGTCTTAAATCTGTGTTCTTTACACAGAGATATTTCAATTCCTTTAAGTTATAGATATCAAACAACTCTGTAACTCTTGTTCCCCACAAATCCAGATACTTTAAATGTGTACAATTCGATATCGGTGACAGATTAGATACCAAAGTATTCTTCAAAGCTAAATGCTCCAACAAAGCACAATTGGCAAGAGGCGACAAATCGTCCAGCATGTTATTATTTAATATCAGCTTCTTGAGGTCATAACACTCCTCCAAAACCTTAATATTACCGATATCCATATGCTCTACATCCAACTCTGTCACATTATAATCAAATCTCACTCTTCCTAACTGAAGTTTAACCAACTTCTTAAAAGTAGACTTAAAGAAACCACTCTTCTTCTCCTGCCTCTGTAGTGCCGGCGCTGCTTGCTGCTGTGCTGCTTGCTGCACTGGTGCCTGCTGCTGTGGCGCTGCTTGCTGCTGTGCTACTTGCTGTACTGCTGCCTGTTGCACTGGTGCTGCTTGTTGCACTGGTGCCTGCTGCTGTGCTACTTGTTGCACTGCTGCCTGTTGCACCGGTGGCTTCTTCTCCTCAGCATTATATTCGTCTTCAACCGTAGCCTTGCCAATACTTACCACAATTGGCTTAGCATCAAATTCATCATCTTCTTTGTTATCACGCTTTGCTTCAACAGCTTCACTACTCTCCTGCGGCATAGTATCCTTCGTCACTACTAAATACGGATTACCATTCGCATCACGTTCAAGGACACTATAATATAATGCATCAATCAAATCACTGACTGTCTGGTATCTGTCCTGTGCTCTCAAAGAGAGACCTTTCATGATGGCAAATTCTATCTCCGGCCATACTGACGGATCATATTTTGAAATCGGCTCAACGCTGTCCTCTATAATTCTCTCAAGTGCCTCCTGTGGAGTAACACCTGTAATCATTCTATACATGGTAGCACACAATGCATATACATCAGTCCACGGTCCCTGATTACCTTTTGCCCTGTACTGCTCCTCCGGCGCATATCCTCTCTTTAATACAACAGTGACACTCTTTGTATCCTCTGTGTCAAATACTCTGGCTGCACCGAAATCGGTCAGCTTAATCTGTTTATTCTTGGTAATCATAATATTATCCGGACTGATATCTCTATGAATGATACCCACCTCATGAATCTTACTCATAGACTCCAAAACCGGCTTCATCATCTTAATTACTTCATTCTGCTTCATTCTTCCGCCGACTTTGGTAAGATGATCCTTCAGGGTAATTCCGTTAATATATTCCATGATGATGTAAGCAGTTTCATTCTCATAGAAAAAGTCCTTAACGGTTACGATACCTGATAAATCAGAAAACATCGAAAGGTTTCTGGCCTCTCTTAAATACTTCTCAAGACCATCTCTGTATAAATCTCTTGCTTCTCCCGAGAAAATAGTAATCGTATTCCCCTGAGCAGTATCACGGGTTGCCAGCTCAGAAGGGAAATATTCCTTAATCGCTACCGGCAAATCGGTCTCCATATTAAAACCTATATAGGTAATACCAAATCCGCCTTCTCCTATTACCTTACCAACAAGATACTTTCCGTTCAACTTCGTAAATGGTCTCAGACTTCTTGGGGACGATGTATATGTATGCTTATCAAATCCACATAACGGACACGGTAAGTCTGGCTCATCCAACACCGCCATACAGCCCGGGCATAAATAATCCGGATTAATTTTACTCATAATTGCGCCTCCCATATAATATCTTTAAATCTATTCATTAGTATATCATTGTTTCAAATTAGTTGCAATCATTTTTCTTTTAAGATAGTATTAAATGTTTCCTGAGAGCAACAACACTTCTATTTAATGAATACTCCTATTGCCGAATAATTATCCATGTCTTTTCCTTCCCCGTTTTTCAAAACAATCTTTTTCATACCGGTCATCCACTCGTGTACATCCTTTGCTTTTTTCAGACATTTTACCATATCCTCGTCCTCAATCAGCTCCCAGAATCCGTCCGTTGCCATCAGAAATGCCATTCCCTTTTCCGGCTTAATCGGCTCCGCAATCTGGTACTTTGGTCTGCTCCACTCAATTCCCATGGCACTTAGTATTCTGCTTCTGTCAGGATGATTCCTGATATCCTTGTCCTCTATTTCTCCGATATTGACAAGCATCTGAGGAACACTGTGATCAAGGGTGTGAAGAACCTTCTTCTTATTCTTAAACAGATATAGCCTGGAATCTCCTATATGCCCCCAGTTAATCATGTCGTTTTTGATACACAGCAACACAAGTGTAGACTTATAATCATCAAACTTACGCTCCTTACGCTGGCATTCCAACAGTGCTTCCTGCCCTATCTCAAATGCATTTCTTATATAAAACTGGTCAAACCCATCTCTTTTAAATAAATCTGTACAGGTATCCACCACCATTCGTGAGGCAACCTCGCCTCTCTCATGTCCACCCAGTCCGTCTGCAAGGGCGAAGCAATACTCATCCCCCTTCTCGTAACTTCCTACTCTATCTTCATTATTCTGTCTACTGCCTCTGTCTGACAATAAATGATATGTTACCTTCATGTTATAAAAGCCTCCGCCACCAATGCATCATAACAGTCCATCAATTGAGTTGCTATCATACACCCATACACCAAATTAATGCATCAGTCAACTGTAATGTATAATCTTTTACTAGTGTATCACTTTTTTGCAAGTTTTAAAAGACTTTATTTTTATATATTTTCCCCGTAAAGAAAATCATCACCATCATTGTTACCAGCAAAATGAGATTAGAAACAATTGCCCCCGGTATGGAAATATAACCAATCAATACATCTGCAGGAAGCATAAACGGAGAGGTAACCGGAATATACCTTATGATTTTCGCTAATAAGCTGTCACTGCCGATAGAAAGGGGTACAAAATAAGCTGCCAGATAACCAATCGCAACAATGACCTGATATATGCCGCTGCTGTTGGCCAGCTCTTCTGCTTTTGTGATATTAGCAGCAATCATTGCCGACAGTACACAATAAATCATAAATCCTACCAGCACAGACACCACACATAGTATAACTGCACCTGCACCAAATGTCTCATTGATGTTATCTTTAATGATATTTAACAACATCGTGACAGGATTTTTATAATTGGTAAACATACGATTGGCAAGCTTATCGCTGATGAAATAGCCGAGCACTGCTGAAACCACCCACGATGTCATTTCAATAACAGCCACCAGATACATCGCCAACACCTTTCCTGCGATAATCGCATATGGTCGGACAGATATGAGTAATGTCTCCATCAGCTTAGAATTCTTTTCCACTACGATGATTTTACTGATACTCTGTCCATGTATCAACACCAGCATATACATCAAAAGTACCACTATCATCGGCATCAGCACCTCTATGAGAATCTGTGCAAGACTTTTATCCGCATCAGCGATATCAGAGGCATTCACCCTATTGCCACTCATAATTAGTTTCATGCTATCCTCTTCAATGCCTGCCAGTTTAAATTTATAAGTGTCAAAATATTCTAAAAAATCATCGGCAAGGTTTTCTACCTGCGCTTTTTTACAGGTCTTCGACCTGCTGACAAGTAGCTCATAACAATTATCAATCTCTTCATGGTTGGAAAGTACAAAGACAACTACCTTTTCTTCGTTTTCATCAGCCTTCGCAAGAATCTCCCTCATGGTTGCCGATTCTCCCGCTTTCTTCTCCATTTCTCCCGCATCTGTAATCTGGAGTTTCTTTTCAAATTCACTGAATTGTCCAAAATCTGACACATCGAAATTCTTCATGTCAGACTGATTGGCAAAATATAGTTTTTCAATTCCATTTTCTGCTTCTTTCGGTTTTTTCTTCTTATGCTTATTTTCCTTATACAGACCTGTTCCCAAATTGATGGCAAAAAGCGCCGTAAACAGAAGAACACTGACTAAAATCACTACCAATTTAAACGACTTCGTCTTTATATTCTGAACAAAGGTAAAGGAAAAAACTTCTCTGATTCCGCCAAACATGTCTTTCATCTATTGCTCTCCTCCTGTCTGTCTTTTCTTCTTTGAGATATTGATGATATCCTTTAATTTCAATGGTGCCCCACTATAATAAACCATGCTTTCATATACATTTGATACAAACTTTATCATCAAAAGCAATCCGGCACACATCACCGCAAGGGATATGATTGTCTCTATCAATGTCATATATCCGGTAATTAACATAGCGGGCACAATAAATACAGAAGTAAACGGCAAAAACATAATCACATATCTCATGGCAGAGGTTCCCTCATAGGTTTCCTGAATGACACAAAACAATACAACATAAGCACTGATTACTAAAGTAAAAGAATACATTTTTACTCCTTCTGCGATTTCATCTAATTTACTGACGGAAGCACCCGCAAGACCCGCAATCAATCCGAAAAATATAAAACCGCCTACCAGAATCAAAATGGCAAACAACACATTATACACATTTAAACCCGCAAAATTATTGATATTGAAGATACGCTTTAAGGCCGGCGGCACTGCCAGTCCTTTACCATCTGAAAATATCAGTCCATTCACAATAACAGAAACAACCAGTGAAACAACCACCAGACCCAATTGGATAAACAGTACTGTCACACTTGCCAATATTTTTCCTACAACTACAGCCATGGGCTTCACTGATGTCAGTAGATATTCCATGACTTTTGATGCCTTATCTGTCACAATATTCATGGCTACTCTCTCTCCGCCGAAAGCCAGTGCAAACAGAACCAGCATTGTCATGAAATAGATAATCCAGTATTTGGCACGGGAGGTGCTCTCATCCTCTTTTAACGTTTCCGCCTTTTCGTCTAATTCTTTATCTTCCTGATAAGTAATCACCTCTGTGGAATTGACCGTCTTTAACTGTTCCTCCGTCAGGTTTGAATGTTTCACAATAATACTTCTGAAATTTTCGCTGACAAAATCACAATAGTCCGTTACATCCGACTTCTTTACCTTCGTATCGTTGCTATAAATAACCTCTGTACCAAAAATATTGTCAAAATAAGTAATCTGCATATACACGTAATCTGCATCTTCTTCAAATTCATAGATGTCCTTCATTTTTGTATCCGGAGTCATTTTGCCATAATCAATATCTGCCTCCTCATACACAATGTCTTTATAAATATCGTCATCTTTTAACACCTCTAAATCATCCGTCAGTTGAAACCCTGTCATGTCCACCACTTTTACTTTTTTGATACTGGTGCTGTTCTTTTCCCCACTGCCATTAATTAAGGTGATTATCGGCATGGAAAGCAATGCAATCACACATAAAATGCAGGTAACAATCTTCATAGACTTTGTTTTCAGGCTTTGTACTACAGTAAAACCATAGATATTACCCAGACCGGTTAATTTATTTTTCATTATTTCCTCCCACCTTTTCAACAAATATCTCATGCAGTGAAGGCTCTCTCAGTTCAAATTTAATAATGTTTGTATTCTTTTCCACTAACTCTCTTAAAAACTTCATCGCCTGTTCTTCACTCTTTACCTTAATCTCATATTCAGTGGCATTTTTATTAATTTCATTAAATTCAAACCGATTGACAATCTCTTCAATTTTTTTCTCGCATCTGACATGCATATTGACCCTGCCATAACTCTTTTTTATATCATTGAGATTGCCGGACACAACCGCATCCCCTCTGTTTAATATGGTAATGTCAGTACAAAATTCCTCAATCGTTGCCATCTGATGGCTGGACATGATCAGATACTTTTCTTTCTCTATCTGTTCTCTGATAATGGACTTAAATAAGTCTGCATTGACCGGATCTAATCCGCTCAGAGGTTCATCAAGTATGATAATCTCCGGATCTGAAATCAATGCCGCCATCAACTGAATTTTCTGCTGATTACCCTTGGAAAGCTGGTCAGCCGCCATGGACTGCACCTTCTTTTTCTTTGTAGCCTTAGGATAGATATATTCCTCCACCTCCAGCCGTTCTGCCCAATATTTAATTCTTGTTTTTGCATCATTTTTAGATACTTTCTTTAATCTGGCAAAATACATCAGCTGATCCATCAGGGTATATTTGGGATACAGACCTCTTTCTTCTGCAAGATAGCCGATATTAGTTTCCATGACGTCAAGGGTTGCTTTATTCCACAATACCTCCCCCTGATCCTTAGAAAGCATTCCTAAAATAATACGTATAGTGGTGGTCTTGCCGGCACCGTTTCTCCCCAACAGGGCATATACCCCCGGCTTTTCCATGGAAAAACTCAGATGATTGACTACTGTTTTTTCTCCATATTTTTTTACGATATCTTTGACTTCCAGTGACATATGCTACCTCTTTTCTCTGATTATTTTGTTTTATTGTCAATGCAATTACTATAAGAAATTGTTCCTGCATCTGTTATACTATTATTTTTTGTTTTTTGCAATCATTATGTAGAAGGGATTCCCAAGGCCTGCTTTGCCAGCATATCTGCCATATCATTATAACGATCATGAGAATGTCCTCTTACCTTGATAAATTCTATCCGGAGCTTTTGACGCATTTTCTCATAATACCGTTTATACGCTATGGTTCCCTCCTTGTTCGTCTTCCATTCCCCGGTACACCATTTTGCAATTCCCTCATAATCATGGTAAATGATTACACCTTTCTTTTGATGGGCGACGGCATATTCCATTGCTGCCATTGCACCGGCAATCTCACCAGCCACATTATGCATTTTCGCCAGTTCCTCATCTTCTATTTTTTTGCTAAACTGGAACTCCTTCTCTCCCTCCAGAATCACCATGCCGTAGGAAAATTCCGTATCGCTTCCGTTGTAGCTGCCGTCTACATAGGCGATGATTGTCCCCACAGGCAATTCCTGAAGGTCCTCTGTTGCTGTCTCTGATGAAGCCTCTACTGCCCGAGCTTTTTCTGCTCCTTGCCCTAAATCCGGTAAATCTGTTGATGTGCCGTCAGTTTCCGTGGGAACTTCCATTCCCAGATAGGCTTCCGCCTCCTGTTTCGTTTCAAATCCCTTAAATTGTGCTCCCGGAAACCGGTCAATATGCTTCCGACACTCCTCCCATGTCCGGTAGATTCCCGTCTTCCTTCCATTTTTTACGGCATAAAATTCCTTCGCCACTTCCTGCCTCCTTTAACATACTTTTCTATCAGCTTACTACCTTTTTCAATGCTTTTTCGTTCTAATGCATTTACTTTTCAACATTTTTAAATACATTTTCATTGCAACGCTTTTGTTATTTAATGTAATTATGTTCCACCCGTTTTAAGAATCCTCATTTCACAACATTTTGTAAAATATTGTTTTATCAATTTTACAGTTTTTCACAATTCCCGGACAACACGCAACAATCAGAGGATATCGCTTCTTACAGTGTGATATCCTCTGTACTAAGGAACAGTATATTAATCACTTAATCATTTTTAAACATTTCTTTACCCTGTTAATGAATGTCCAGCTCCGGCGGAACATCTAATTCTTCTGATACATACTTTCCATTCTTTTTTCTCTGTTGCACACATTCTGTCAGCAAATATTCGATCTGACCATTCACTGAGCGGAAATCATCTTCTGCCCACGCAGCAATGGCATCATATAGCTTTGCCGATAATCTTAATGGTATCTGTTTTTTTCCTTCTGCCATTGCATTAATCACTTCCCATATCTTTTCTCATATTCATTTTGACCTCATTATGTTATCCTTCAGGCCTGTATTGATGAACAAGGAGCTGTTCCTAAAGTATGTCTCTATTCTAATACAAACTGCCCGAATTGACAATCGGTTGTGCATCATGATTTCCACAGAGTACTACCAGAAGATTGGAAACCATCGCTGCCTTTCGTTCTTCGTCTAATTGAACCATCTGTTTTTCATTCAGACGCTCTAATGCCATCTCCACCATACCTACTGCTCCATCTACAATCATTTTCCTTGCATCGATAATGGCTGATGCCTGTTGCCTCTGGAGCATCACTGCTGCAATCTCCGTCGCATAGGCAAGATAAGTAATCCTTGCCTCAACAACCTCGATACCCGCTTCGTGCACCTTTTCCTGAATCTCCTCCCGAATCCTGTTAGCCACCACGTCACTGGAACCACGAAGACTTCCCTCATCGGCAACCCCATCTCCTGTCGTATCTACATCCGGCGACACATCATACGGATAGATCCTGACGATATTACGCAGTGCCGCATCACACTGGAGAGATAAAAACTCCTTGTAATTATCCACATTAAAAGCTGCCTTTGCCGTATCGACCACTCTCCATGTCACTGCAATCCCAATCTCAATAGGATTTCCCAGACAATCATTAATCTTCTGCTTATTATTGCTGAGTGTCATAATCTTCAAAGACATCTTCTTGCCATAGGCAGCGAAATTGAACTGCTGTGCACTCTCTTCTCTTGTACTCACACTTCCCGTAACAACGGAATTATTCACATCTCCACTCTGGCTAAGTCTTGTTGCCGCTGCAGGATTAACTGCCGTACAAAACGGATTCACAAAGTAGAAACCTGCTTCCTTCAGAGTACCGATATACTTCCCGAACAGCGTCAGTACCAAAGCCTCCTGCGGTTTCAAAACCTTCAATCCGCAAAACAATATCCATGCCAGAAAAAACACAATGGCGGTCGGTATCGTAATTGCCGGATTTTCATCCATTTTCACACCTATGACAAATACCGCAATATCAACCGCATAGATTAAAATTGTCAGCAATAGCATTGCCATTCCGTTTTTCTTTTTACTTAATACAATCTCATTCATAAATCTTACCTCCTAACCCTGCCGGACTTTCCGACACCCTTTTCTGACTTTCCAAGAAAGGAAAGAAGGGATATATATTTGATATCATTATGATATCAAATATATATCCCTTTGTCAAGTACTTCCATTTATATTCCTTTCGATGTCCTACAGTCGCCAAATATACATCATTTCATGCAAGCATTTTTAAATGCTTTGCATTCTTGAATGCTTTGCAT
>CACXFV010000129.1 GCA_902767015.1 uncultured Lachnospiraceae bacterium
ATTATTAATTTGATTGGCACATATTTGTAATAATTCATTGCCAAACGTTTTTGCGCACTTTGAAACTTTTTTACGTATAGCTTTACATATATCAAAATCAATATTATTAATTTTCATTGCTTTTAATTCCGCTAATGAGTTTCCAATTATTATAATATCTCTAGGCAGTAATCTCGTATGTCTTAATACATATTGTATAATCGACTCATTAATATTTCTATAATTATTATGTATTACATCTATTCCTAACCAATTATATATATTTTTTTCTTTTCCCTCATTTATAAAATAACAACTCTTCAAATTGCTTATTTTACTTTCAAAAAAATATCGTATGGTTAAATAATCCCACTTTAATATCTTTACATGTTCCTCATTGATATATCTTGTATGATGCTCACTCTCACACACAGAAGCCATTACATTATTTCTAATAGAAATAATAACATGTAACTTATTTCCATAAATATCTTTTCTTAGAAGACGCATTACCCTATAAAATAACCCCTTTTGACACCGTAACCAATACATAGGAGCATGTGCATATTCCTCATCAACAGAATCAACAAAAAAATAGATTGGTGGTAGCATTTTTAGAATATTACCAATAATACTTTCTATTTCATCCCATTCTCTTTTTTCACAATATTCATTAAAACTAATTCTACTTGAATAATTTGAGAGAATATTTCTAATTTCTGAATAAATCGTCATTGCTACATTATAGTGAGGAAAAATAATACCTTCATATCCTAAAAGTTTATTTTTATCGGATTCCAAAACATCTTGATTCCATTCATTATTTTTTAATATGTTAGATATCACTGATCTTAAGATAGCAAATTTCCACGCATACATCCATTTTTCAGTAATTTCAGGCTCAGAAAAACATTGTCCAAATCTAACTACTAAATCTGTTGACGGTAATTCTTGCTCTATTCCATTAACATAAATTGAAGAGTTCATTTTTAGATTTGCCTGCATTCTTCTCAGATAAACTGTTTTACCAGCGCCTTTTGCTCCAACTATAACTCTTGTTTTTAAATCATCAGGTGAGGCAACACCTGACGAGGAATATTTATTATCAAACATTATAAACTCTGACATCATAATATCTATCTCTGTTCTTGAACCATCTGGATTGCCAAATGCATTTCCTTTATACATACACAGTATCTCCTCAACAATTTTCTCGAAATCTCTATAACAAATATAAATAGAGTTTGTGGAATTCTATTAATTATTTCTCCATATTTTTTACAAAATTATTTAATAAATCAACAATAATAAGCAAAAAATTTTACTCGGTTTATAATAAATAACATATTGTAAGATAATATGAGTTGTTTTCTTCAATAAATTTCACACAGAATTAATTCTTTTACACTGTTTTAACTTAATTTACCTATATCTTCAACATTAATGCAATTTAGTATTGCTGGTGCTACATTCCAACTGCCAGAATATTTCATTGTATCATCAAATGTACATTTTCTAATAACAGCCTTCAATCCATCAAGACTATCTACTCCAAATAACAACATCATCTTTTCACAGTATTTGCGAGATTTCATTTTAGACCATTCAACAGGCATTTTCTCAACATAAATATAGCATGTTGGAAACCAATAATTTCGATGCCAATCTTTATCATTTTCTACCAAATCAAACCCTTTGCAAACTTGATAAAGAAACAAATCTGACTCAGCAATGGCTTCTCCTGAATAAATCGGAAGCTTTTCTCTTTGATTGCAAAGAATATCACCCATAAGAGTATATTTATTTTTCATTTCCGTTTTTGGTTTATAGTAATCTTCAATAACTTGACTATAATGTCTAAAGGCAGTATAATTGCTCTGCTTTATGCTTCCTCCAAAGATGCTAGTCTCCAAAAAATATGTATGTGTAAGCATTATATTTATTGCCCTATAGTCATTAATATGACGCATAAACGCAATAACACATATAAATAATTCCCATATATGGTTTTTATACACATCCAAGTCACTATCAGACGCTGAATTTGCATTTTTGTCAAATGTTTTAATACAAGTTAATTTATTGTACATATTCTCAAAACCTTCAGCTATTATTTCTGCATAATCTACTTGTGTTTCTCCTATGACTTCCACAAATTCCAAAAAGATATCTCTTACTGGTTTTGTATTTAAAAATATCTCATATATTCGTTCCGGATCAGCATCCTTTTCAAAATACTCCTTCAAAACATCAATATAAACTGTAAAAAATTTATATATACAATTATTCCGTTTGTTATCTGCATAACTTCCCTGAATTTGATGTATAATATCTTTTAACTGAAAAAAATTTGGATTCTCCTCATCAAGCCATTCTGGTCTTTTTCCTAACGTTGGTTTCGTAAATTCTGGTTTTTCATAAATATTTCGAAGAAGCTTTTCATATTCCACCTCATATGTATTTTGATCAGAAAGATCAATATATATCCTTGTTTTTATATATTGAGGAACATATGGGATTCCATCTTTATCCTTTTCTGTTATGATTGGAATAAATTTTTCTTGTTTCATATTCCCATAAATTTCACTGGAAATAATTACAGTTTCATCTCCTACTCCTCCAGTTCGATCATTTGCTTTCTGAGCATATGATTTGTCACAGATAATAAGAACCTTTGTTATCTCAGAATCATTAACACAACGTTCCATAAATTCATATTTATCCTGTCCCTCTTTCAAATCCCACTTATCAAGAACAACATCTACCCCATGTGAAACTAATCTCTGTGCCAGCTCCATCACTAATATATCTCTACTCCATGAATACGAAATAAAAATCTTTGGTATTCTATCATCTTTCATTACAAGCCTCCTCGTTATCTTCATTCTTCTAAATATTTCAACCACTAAAACTTATCAGGCTATCTCATACCACACTTCTTCATCCTAACAATTCTTTTGAAACAAACACGGAATCAAAAGCACCGTTGTCAATAAAATTCCCATTCCAACGCTCAATGCGTATCCATTCATTTTTATTAATCTCAATATCCAATAAATCAGAAAGAAAATACCTGCCATGATTCTTGCTATTTTCTTATATTGATTTATTTCCTCTTGTAACAATCGTCTGTTTTCAGAATCAACCGGGCTTTTTTTTATAATGATCAAAGTTGCAATGGTTGTCAATAAATTCAAACTCTTATCAGCTATGCCATATTTTACAGCCGATAAAAATGTAATCACCAGAACACAAGAAAAAACGAAACATGTTCCTGCACTTTTCAAATGATAACCACCACTATATTTTCTGATTAACATAAAAGGAGCAATCATTAACAAACCTTTAAGCATAATCCCCATGACTAAACTAATACAATATGTCAGAATTAAAGGAAATAATAAAGAAAACATGCTATCAATCGCATATTCATATAATTCACTGTCTGATTGATCTATTTCTCCGGTTTTTATTAACCATAATACTATTGCGGTTTTTATTCTTTTCATCATTTCCTGAATCTTTTCAAATTTTCAGGAGCTTTTGGCTGATATGCCAAAAGACATGAATTTGAGTTAGCCTCTAATTTCAATACACTATTTAAGGTTTTTGTTACGAATTTTGCAGCATTATTTTTTGTTTTTCTCATAATTATCATACCTTCCTTTCCACAATCACAATATAAACACATAAACTGTTTTCATTATCGATAAAGTATGTCGTTTTTGTCTATACTATATCAGTAAACATGCTATGAGATAGCCATAACTGTATCTTATGACATATTTTTACATTTTTCTACACGACAGTCCCCAAACGACAAGTAACACGAATTTTTGTGACAATCAGCTAAAATCAGGTAAATTATTTTTGCTATACAGAAATTATCTTTAATAAATTAATATTTATTCTATGTAATACAGTAATTTTCTTTAATACATTCTTCAAATTCTTATCATCTACTATTATCATATAAAAAAAAGGAGACATTTTAGATGGAAGATAGTTTTTATCAATTTGGACAACGCATGAAGCAAAAGCGAAAAGAAATGCATTTAACCCAAAGTAAATTAGCAGAATTACTGGGCATCTCGAATAATCATGTTTCATCTATTGAAAATGGCAGAGAAAAGCCAAGCATTGATCTTCTATACAAAATATGTGATGTGATTAATACTACACCAGATTATCTGCTCTTGGGAAGCACAAGATTAAACAATGTATCCAAAAATATTATTGACAGTTTAAAGCTGTGCAGCAATGAAGATTTAGATATCATTAATGAGATTGTTCAGCTATATGTCAGAAAAAATTCGACCAACCAGAAGCGACTATAAAAATTGATTTCTATTAAATGATTTTTTTCTGCTTGTTTATTATAAATTATTTAATAGTATATTTTTTAACAGTATGTTTTTTATATATTTTTTTTACAATCTCTATTGTCTTTTTTCCAAAAGCCTGTATAATAAATGTATTCATATATGAATAGGGGAAAAGATAATGAGAATAGCAATCTGTGATGATGATGAAATGCAAGTGGAAATTTTAAAAGAATACCTCTGTGTTTTTTTTCGTCAATATCATATGGAGTTGCCCTCCATTGCGGTCTTTTTTAACGGAGAAGCCTTACTGGATGACCCGGAAGAAAAAGCGCTTGTCTTTTTGGACATTGAAATGTCCGGCTTGGACGGCATTTATGTTGGAACCGAGCTTACTCGCAGGAACAATCATCTATTAATTTTTATTGTTACCTCTTACATGGAATATTTAGATGCCGCCATGAGATTCAATGTATTTCGATATCTTTCCAAACCGATTGACAAACAGCGATTATTTTTAAATCTAAAGGATGCTCTGCGCATCAGCCGGGCGAATGCCTCCTTAACTATGATTGAGACTAAAACCGGCTGTGTGACCATCCCGACACACAACATCATTATGGTAGAAGCTGTTAAAAATAAAATATCCATTTATACGACAAAGGGCATCTTTGAATCTGTTAAATCAATGAATTACTGGTGTGAGCAACTGACGGAACAATGCTTTTACAGATCACACAGAAGCTTTATCATCAATTTTGATCATGTCTGTTCCTTTGACCACTTTACAATCTGTTTATATCAGAATACCTATTCCGCATACTTAACCAGACGAAAATATACACATTTTAAAAATACCTATCACTTTTATTTGGAATGTAAAAGATAGAGAAAATATGGGTATACATTCATATAAAAAGGGAGAAAATAACAATGGAAGTTACTTCATGCTTTTTAGCAATCTACCTCGTAGAGGCACTTATTTTTTTAATATACTGTGATAATCTTTTGTACACAAAAGGAACCTTAACTATCCGCAGATATGCCCTCGTATTGACAGGATATATAACCATGTTTGCTTTTTCTTTCTTTAAGTCAGTCATCGCCAATTTTTTATCTTTCTTTTTGATTAATCTGCTGTTGATTTTTATCCTGTATCAGACTACTATTTTTATGGCTGCTTTTCATTCCATTCTCCTGACGATTATGATGGGAATGTCTGAATTGATCTGCGACAGTACCCTGTTACATATTTCCCATAATTTTTTTACAACCATTACGGTAAATTTTCCTCTCTTCGTTCTCTATGCCAGTGTCAGCAAGTTTTTATATCTGATCGTTATATTAATCATCGCCACCAAAAGTAAAAAAAACAAGGATAATCCTTCTCCTGCTACCTCCGGAGATTTTATGCTTTTCATTATCCCTGCTTTTTCTTCATTTATCATGCTGACATTTACTTTTATCGGTTATTATGCCACTTTTTCAAAATGGATTGGGCAGATGATTGCCATCAGTACGTTTTTAATCCTGATCATTAATATCTGTGTATTTTCATTTTATCGATATTCCAAGAATCGTCAACAGCAATTCTATGAGCTTCAGCTTCAATTACAAAGAGAATCGGATATGTTTAAATATAACAAAATCCTGATGGGACAGTCTGAAAATCAACATATTCTGATTCATGATATCAAAAAACATCTGAATTCCCTTTCCTACCTAAACCAACAGCATGCGTATGAAAAAATAGACAGTTATATTGCTCATTTATTAGATTCCTCCAGCTTGAAAACTTCTTTAAAAGTATGTGATCATCCGTTACTAAATGCCATTTTGTATCGCTATCAGGCAATGGCATCTGAAAAGGGCATCCACTTCTATACAGATATCCGGAGTAAATGCCTTGATTTTATGTTGGAAAATGATCTTACCTCCCTGTTCTGTAATCTTTTGGACAACGCATTTGAAGCCGCCTCTCTGGCAGATTCCGGCAGGATGGAATTAACTGTCAGTCGTGCAAATCATGACGCACCTGTATTGATCACTTTAGTTAATTCCTGTCTTCAATCACCTTTTTCTTCCAAAACAGGTAACCTGATCATCAAACGAAAAAATTCTCCTTTCCACGGTTTCGGCATAAAAAGTATTCAAAATATTGTAACAGGTTATCATGGTGATATTTCCATGTATTATAAAGATGATGATCATACGTTTCATACCATCATTACGCTGTCGTAATTGAAAGTACATGATTTCTATGCATTAAAAAGGCAAACGCTAAACTCTTGATTATTATTATTTTTGCGTTTATAATAATATCCGGAGGTGATAACGATGTTGATTGAAAGACCGACCTATCTTAATAGGCTTATCCGCTATAGAGACAAGGATATTGTTAAAATCATTACCGGTTCAAATTCAAAGCTCCTTTCCAGTGATATTAACACCATCTTTCGGGGACGAGGTATAGAGATAAGAGTATTTCCTCTTTCTTTTAAAGAATTTTGTGACTTTTCTGCCCCCCATGACAGAGCGACAGCTTTTAACGACTATATTTTGTATGGCGGACTGCCCTATGCAGTTTCAGAAAAAAATAATACCAACAAGGCTGAATACCTTAAAATGATCTGTGATACTGTAGTTACCAGAGATATTGTTGAGCGCTATAATATCAAGGATGTAAACCTGTTTTCGGCAGTGATAGACCTGCTCTGCTCGTCAATCGGCTCTTATGTTTCCGCCTCAAAAATTGCTAACACACTGAAAAGCAATGGATACAGATCTATTGACAATGAAACCATTGGTCGTTATCTTTCCTATATGTGTGACGCTTTTCTTTTTTACAAGGTCAACCGATACGATATCAAGGGCAGGGCGTATTTAAAAACCCAGAACAAGTATTATATCTGCGATTTGGGAATACGTAATTCAAAAATCAATTTCCGACAGATAGAGATGACGCATATTATGGAAAATATAGTTTATCTGGAGCTTTTAAGAAAAGGTTATATTGTCGATATAGGTAAAAATCGTGAAAAGGAAATTGACTTTCTTGTCAGGGACATGAATGGGGAGCAATACTATATACAGGTATCCTATACTATTGAAGATGAAAAAGCCAAAGAACGTGAAATATCTGCATTTTATCATCTTGATGATGGTTACAAAAAAATCGTAATCACTATGGACAACAATCCTTTTACACTGCTTGAAAGGGGATACAAAAAACTTCATTTGTTTGACTTTCTTCTGGATGATAATTCCCTTAAGGATGTGTAAGCACCCTGCGGTTTTAAAAAGCGCTAAAGCCCTTGAAAAATCAAGAAGCTTAGCGCTTTTTAATATCACCGTAAAACAATCTCTATGCTTAACATTGTAAAAATGATACCTGACCATCTATCAATATTATCGAAACCGATTCACTTCATATTTTGCCATCATATCCACGCAATTAAGCAGACTGATGTACCGCTCATTGATATCTCCTTTCTCCACAGCCACATCCATGGATGCCGCGATATCATCAATAAGCCTGTCCGTCATATCTCCCTTCATGCGAACCAGAATATTTCTCTTCTCCTCATAAGTATCAGCGTCGAGGAACTTCATGAGAAACGGATTCACCTGCCCTTGTTCCTCCTTTAAAACAGTTTCTGCTTTCCAAGCCTTATTGGCAGGAGCACTTTCCGCTTCATTGACCTTATCGGCAGGAACAGTTTCTGCTTCCCCGCCTTTATTGGCAGGAATATTTTCCCTTTCCCTGCCTTTATCGGCAGAAGCACTTTCCGGTTCCCCGGTCTGATTAGCAGAAACACCTTCCCTTTTTATATCAGTACCGACAGGATTCTGTTGCGGCTCCGCTAATGTCTCTGCATCCACCAGTTCAAATCGATACCTCTGTGATACATTAGGATATTTTTCTCTGTCAACCTCGCTCATAAACATCTCATAAGGTCTTGCATATACTTCAAACTTTCCATATAGCTGCTGGTATATGACAAGTCTTTCTCCCGTCTCCGAATGCTTTGCCACTGCCACAATCTGATACAGCTTATCTTTAAAATGTCTGTAAATCTGTCCCACACATACTGTTCTGTCATATTTTATATCGCCCATATTCATCCTCCACGTCGGAGCAATTGACTGCATACCAACTAAAAATCTTCTCTTCTTCAAAGACCATACTACTGATAGGATTTTTCAAGTTCTTCTCTTATGGCTCTGATAAATTCCTCACTGTTAAGCACCGTAGGATTCTCTATTGAAGTAATGAGGGCAAGATCCTTTGTCATTTTTCCTGACTCTATGGTAGCAATACACGCTTTCTCCAAATTATCGGCAAACTTTGAAAGCTCTGCATTCTCATCCAATTCTCCGCGCTTTCTCAAAGCACCTGTCCATGCAAATATTGTCGCCACAGAATTGGTAGAGGTCTCCTCTCCCTTTAAATGCTTATAATAATGACGCTGCACTGTTCCGTGGGCTGCCTCATATTCGTAATAACCCTGAGGTGAGACAAGCACAGAAGTCATCATGGCAAGGGAGCCAAAGGCTGACGAAACCATATCACTCATCACATCTCCGTCGTAATTCTTACATGCCCAGATGTAACCGCCCTCTGACTTCATGACACGTGCCACTGCATCATCAATTAATGTGTAAAAATAGGTGATGCCTGCCTCCTCAAATCTATTCTTATATTCTGCCTCAAAAATGTCATTAAATTTATCCTTAAAGGTGTGGTCATATTTCTTTGAAATGGTATCCTTCGTGGCAAACCACAAATCCTGCTTTGTCGAAAGTGCATACTCGAAACAGCTTTTCGCAAAGCTCTCAATAGAACTGTCAAGATTATGCTGTCCCTGCAGTACCCCCGGTCCGTCAAATTCATGAATCAGTTCCCGTGTCTCATTGCCATTCTCATCCGTAAAGACAAGCTCTGCTTTTCCCTTTCCCGGCACCTTCATCTCTGTCGCCTTATAGACATCACCATAAGCATGCCTTGCAAGTGTGATTGGTTTCTTCCAGTTTCTCACACACGGTTCAATCCCCTTCACTACAATCGGTGCCCTGAAAACAGTACCATCTAAAATGGCACGGATGGTTCCGTTAGGGCTCTTCCACATTTCCTTCAGATGGTATTCTGTCATTCTCGCAGCATTAGGGGTAATGGTTGCACATTTAACGGCAACACCATATTTTTTAGTTGCCTCCGCAGATTCAAAGGTAACCTTATCATCCGTTGCATTCCTATTCTCAAGTCCCAAATCATAATACTCTGTTTTCAGATCAATAAATGGCAGTAAAAGCTCATCCTTAATCATCTTCCAGAGAATCCTCGTCATCTCATCTCCGTCCATCTCTACTAACGGTGTTGTCATTTTAATCTTGTCCACTTTAATACCTCCATTGTCTGTATTTTTATGATAAATTGTAACAGTTCACAAAACTGCCAATCCCAAAATATCTTCCACACACATTACATATCTGCGTCTGCCCCGGTTAACTGTGAATCATAACGACAGCTCTCCTGACGACACTGATTAGTATACTTGAATTTCTCACATCTGTAAAGTATTTTACAAAAACGTAACTACTTATTAAACGATGCTCTCTTCCTCAAAGTCGGGTCTAATATCTTCTTTCTGATTCTTAAGCTGACAGGCGTAACCTCTAACAGCTCATCCGTGTCAATAAATTCCAGACACTGTTCAAGACTTAAGATTCTCTTTGGTGTAAGCTTAAGTGCATCATCAGAGCCGGAGGCACGGGTATTGGTAAGCTGCTTTTTCTTGCAGACATTAATCTCCACATCCTCAGGCTTGCCATGTTGTCCCACAACCATTCCGGAATATACTTTTTCGCCCGGTCCTATGAACAGAGAACCTCTCTCCTGCGCATTAAATAAACCATAAGTAACCGCTTCTCCTGCCTCGAACGCAATCAGAGAACCCTGCTTTCTATATTGAATATCTCCTTTATACGGTTCATATCCGTTAAAAATGGTATTGAGAATCCCATTACCCTTGGTGTCCGTCATAAATTCGCCCCTGTAGCCGATTAAACCTCTGGCCGGAATGGAAAATTCAAGTCTCGTATATCCCCCATTCACTGTTGACATGGACATCAACTCGCCTTTTCTCTCACTTAACTTCTGTATAATACTTCCCGCAAATTCCTCCGGCACATCAATATATGCCATCTCCATCGGCTCCAGCTTCTTTCCGTTTTCATCTGTCTTGTAAAGCACCTCTGCCTTACTTACGGAAAATTCATACCCCTCACGTCTCATATTCTCAATGAGCACGGACAAATGAAGCTCTCCTCTTCCGGAAACCTTAAAACTCTCCGTGGTATCTGTCTCCTCTACCCTCAGACTGACATCCGTATTCAACTCTCTGAACAGGCGGTCTCTCAAATGTCTTGATGTGACAAACTTGCCCTCAAGTCCGGCAAGCGGGCTGTCATTGACATTAAACTGCATCGATATCGTTGGCTCGGATATCTTCTGAAATGGTATGGCAACCGGATTCTCCGGCGAACATATGGTGTCTCCGATGTGGATATCTGCAATGCCCGAAATGGCAACAATGGAGCCAATGGCTGCCTCTGTCACCTCTACCTTATTCAGACCCTCAAATTCATATAATTTGCTAATCTTAACCTTCTTCTTATAATCAGGATTGTGATGATTGACAAGCACCACTTCCTGATTAACTTTAAGTTTTCCGTTATCTACCTTGCCAACACCGATTCTTCCCACATATTCATTATAATCTATCGTACTGATTAACACCTGTGTGTCGGCATCCGGATCTCCCTCCGGTGCAGGAATATAGTTAATAATCGTCTCAAATAACGGTGTCATATTCTGCGGTGTATCGTCAAGCTCTAAAATGGCATGTCCCGCTTTCGCCGAGGCATAGACAAACGGACAATCCAGCTGTTCATCAGACGCATCAAGCTCCATAAATAATTCCAGCACCTCGTCGATGACCTCATCAGGTCTCGCCTCCGGTCTGTCAATTTTATTGATGCATACGATGACCGGCAGTGCCAGCTCAAGCGCCTTTTTTAACACAAACTTTGTCTGTGGCATTGCACCCTCAAAGGCATCTACCACGAGAATAACGCCATTGACCATCTTCAGTACACGCTCAACCTCGCCGCCAAAATCCGCATGTCCCGGTGTATCTATGATATTAATCTTTGTTCCGTTATAGTTAACCGCTGTATTTTTGGATAATATGGTAATACCGCGCTCACGCTCAATTGCATTGGAATCCATCACACGTTCGGCCACCTCCTGATTTTCTCTGAACGTACCACTCTGTTTCAGAAGTTGATCCACCAGTGTCGTTTTTCCATGGTCAACATGGGCAATAATGGCAATATTTCTGATATCTTCTCTTTTAATTTTCATGACTAAATCCTCATTTCAAAACTTTCATACGCTTTTTTACTGCATCAGTTAATACATAACGAAACAAGTTTATCACAAAAGTTGAAAATTTCAAGATAATTATAAAAATTTTGTAACTATTCAGCACCTGAGATAATTCATAAAATATCAGGCTGGGAACTTGCTTACTGAATGATATTTTGTCGTATTTTGTCGAGCGAAAATCCAATTATTTCTTTGGAAGTGATAGAAAAATTAAAAAATACATGATATGATATCTGTGTTACTTCAAAAAGGTAGTACCATGCAGGAGGATAAAAAATGTTAAACACAAACGAAAATATTGCAAATCAGAAACCGGCTAATCATTTTACTACCGATTTTAAAATGCAGAATACACATATCCTGATTGTTGATCATAATGATATCAGTAACCATCAGCTTTCACTAATCTTTGACCGTTTTCATGTAAAATCTGATGTTGCAAAATCCGGAAAAGAAGCTGTCAGATTATATCAGGAGCATCCCTATGACATCGTGTTTATGGATTCCCTTTCCGCTTCCGATATGGATGGCGTTGAAGCGGTTAATGGCATCCGCGGACTTTCGCAACACGGCAAAAATCAACTGATTGTCGGAATGATTTCCGACCATCCCGGTGCTGTGGATTTTCGGACACGTATCAAAGCATTTCAGGTAGAATTATTCTTATTGAAACCGGTAAACTATTTCCAGATAGCCGTCATTCTCAGAAATGAATTGCGTGATAAAATCTTATAGTTACAACATTATATCATACCGACGTGATTATCCTGATTTCTTTTTCCGACTGATAGAACGTCACCGGTACATCCTCACTAATGACAGCCTTACCGGCTGTCATTTCTGTTACCTTTCGAATAAACAAATCATATTGTTCCGTTTCACATACTATATGAATGGACACATTATCAAGATATTCTGTATCTACTATATTGATGCTCTGGTTTTGCGCGATATACTGTATTTTTCCAAGTCCGGTATAGTCCGTGCGGATAACGGCACTGATACCATGACACTTTCTGGCAATGACACAGTTCTTAAGTCCTTCATTCACTGCTGCCTGATAGGCTCTTAACAATCCTCCTGTTCCCAAAAGAATCCCCCCGAAGTATCTCGTCACCACCACAACAGCATTGGTAAGATGATGGTTTTCCATGACCTCCAGCATTGGCTTCCCTGCTGTTCCCTGAGGTTCCCCGTCATCACTGAAGCGTTTCGTCTCTCCCACAATATAGGCCATACAATTATGCCTTGCATCCCAATACTGTTTTTTCATATCCGCTATATACGAAACGGCCTCCTCCTCACTTTGTACAGGCTGAATATTGGCAATAAATCTGGATTTTTTTTCTATAATTTCACCACATCCGCCCTCTGCAATAATATATTCTGCCATCTCCTTGTAATGCCTCCTAAAACAATTTACTACTACTATAACTTTATTTTGCATTTTTTTCAATTCATTTGATTAAATTATCTTTTACAGGGTACATTATAAGTAACAGTTCCGCCTGTTTTGCAAATGGTGCACCTGAACTATGACACTGATACTGATTATACATAAAAAATTACTTTATTTAATTGGATAAATTTGGTATAATTGACTTAATTCTTATAGTAAACGGAGGATTGTATGAATTTCGGATATAGTAAAGTAGCTGAAAAAAGAAAAGGACTTGTCTCAAAGAAGGCCAAAAGGGTAACCGGCTTTCTGATGAGCTGTCTGAAAATTTCATTATATTTGATGATTCTTGGTATCGTCACTGTATGCTTTGTCGGACTCGGCATGATGAAGGGGATTATTGCCAGCGCTCCTGATATTGAGACACTGAATGTAACACCTACCGGGTATTCCACTACCATTTATGACAGTGACGGCAACGAGCTGACCAAGTTATTGAAGAAAGGTTCTAACAGAGAAGAAATCTCTATTGACAAAATTCCTCTCTGCCTTCAGTATGCCTTTATTGATATTGAAGATGAGCGATTTTTGGAACACAACGGCATTGACATAAAGGGTATCTTGAGAGCTGCCGTTGTGGCTGTCAGGTCACATGATTTTTCACAGGGTGCCAGTACCATTACCCAGCAGCTTTTGAAAAACAACGTCTTTGAGGATGGCGGCAGTGAAGATTCTCTGGGTGCCCTGTTTAAACGAAAGTTCCAGGAGCAATATCTTGCCCTTGAGCTTGAGAAAACAACGACAAAAGAGTATATCCTGCAGAGCTATCTGAATACAATTAATCTGGGCTCGAACTGTCTGGGAGTTCAAGCCGCCGCCAAGCGATATTTTAACAAGGATGCCTCCGACTTAAATATCTCCGAAAGTGCCGTCATTGCCTCCATAACCCAGAGCCCTGAGGCACTGAATCCTATCCGATTCCCTGAGGAGAATGCCAAAAGGCGTGAAAAAGTATTAAGAAATATGTTAAAGCATAAACACATCACGCAGGAAGAGTTTGATGAAGCTATGGCAGATGATGTCTACTCACGGGTATTATCCGTGAATGTTGATAAGTCTACCTCTTCTCCTTATACTTACTTTGAGGATGAGCTGATTGAACAGATTATTAATGACCTTCAGGAACAGAAGGGATATACACAGACACAGGCATATAATGTTTTGTACAGCGGTGGTTTGGATATCTATACCACGCAGGATTCCACGATTCAAAGAATATGTAATGAAGAGGTCAACAATCCTGATAACTATCCGATGCCGGTATCTTACTGCGTCAGTTGGGCATGGTCTGTGCAGAAAACAGATGGTACTGTACAGAACTACTCTGATGTTGACTTAGACTATTACAAGAGGGTAGTCCTTGAAAATCCTGATTTTAAGATGATTTTTTCATCCACAGAGGAATGCGACGAGTTAATCGAGGCATTTAAAAACGAATATCTGAAAGAGGGGGAGGTTCCTCTCGATGAGAATAAGGAATACACCATTCAGCCCCAGACCTCGTTTACCGTAATGGATCAGCATACCGGATATGTGAAAGCCGTCGTAGGCGGACGTGGAGAAAAGACCGGAAGTCTTACGCTTAACAGAGCAACCAATACCACAAGACAGCCGGGCTCCTGCTTTAAGATTTTGTCCTCTTATGCACCTGCTCTTGATACCGCCGGATACACCCTTGCTTCCACCATACTGGATTCTCCGTTCAATGATGTAAACGGACGACCTGTCAGAAACTGGTGGGGTGACAGCTATCGTGGCTGGTCAACCTTAAGAGAGGGTATCTATGATTCCATGAATGTTGTTACTTCTAAGCTTATTACAGAAATTACGCCACAGCTTGGCTTTGACTACGTACAGAATTTTGGTATCTCAACGCTGGTTGCCCAGAAAACACTTGCCGACGGCTCCGTAGTGAGTGATATTGGTCAGGCACTCGCACTGGGTGGTATTACCTACGGTGTTCAGAATATTGAATTGTGTGCTGCCTATGCCACCATTGCCAATAATGGTGTCTATATAGAACCGGTCTACTACACAAAAGTATTAGACCACAATGGCAAGATTATTCTTGAACCGGCACCGACCACCAGAACGGTTATCAAAGAATCAACAGCATGGCTTCTTACCAGTGCAATGGAGGATGTGGTTAAAGTAGGAACCGGAAAACCATGTGCCGTAGAAGGCATGTCAGTTGCCGGCAAGACAGGTACTACCTCTAATGATTATGACCTTTGGTTTGCAGGATATACACCATATCTCACTGCTACCATATGGCTTGGCTATGATGTCAATTATTCCCTCAAGAATTACGGAAGCGTCCATGAGAAGCTTTGGAGTAAGATAGTCACTCGAATTGATGAAGCAAAAGGTTATACAGAGGATATCGGCTTCAAAATTCCGGATTCCGTTGTGGAAGCAAAGGTATGTAAAACCTCCGGCAGACTTACCGTCGGCGGCTGTCCTGCTACTACGGAATATTTTGCAAGGGGAACCGCACCGACACAATACTGCAATGTACACTATGATGTCGTTCCTACATCAGAGACACCTGCCGATGGCAGCGGCGAAGCTACTGATACGCCTGATGCGGAAGATGGTTCGGCTACGGCTTCTGATACCACTGCCACAGCCACGGATACCTCCGCAGGCACAGATAATGCCGGCAGTGCAGAACAATCCCCTGTTGCCGACACTCCGGCTGATGCACCGGCAGCTGATAATTCAACACCTGCCGGTTAAGACAAGTTTAACACAAGATAAATTTAAATACAACCAAGCGGTTAATATAACCAATTGGTTAATATAACCAATTGGTTATAGCAACTATAAGGGAATAAAAAACGGCACAGCTGAAAAAGTATACCTTTTGGCTGTGCCGTTTCTTTGATTAATTATTCTACCATCTCGGATACCTTCTGAATGACAAAATCTTTCGTCTCCTCTCTTGTCATATCCGGTGAAACCGCCAACTCACCATAAAGGTAATCCTCCGCAAGCTTAAAATATCTCTCATCACCTGCTGTAACTTTCTTCCCCTGCGCTATTCTTGACTGCTTTCTGATACAGATAGTCTTTATAATCTTTACCAGTTCACGACAGTCACATTTTTTCACTGCCTCCCTATACTCGTACTCCCTGCGCTTTTCGTCGGGAATCCACAATTCCTCTATTTCTGCTATCTCATTAATTAGCTGCATTGCCTCCTCTTTGGTGACGACCGGTCTCAGCATTACATTATGACTGTTCACCGGTATATAATAGGTGGTACCTTTAGAATAATATGGCTCTATCGTATAATAAAGAATATCTTTATTGACCGAAGCAGAATCCAGACTGCCACATGCTTTAATGACACATACGCCATTATTTCCATATATTACTAAATCACCAATATTAAACTTTCTGTCAACACTTTCAGAATTATCAGACATGTCCTTACCTCCATTCTCAATCCATTTATTCTTCTCATCATCCAAATCGTTCATTAACTTTTCTATACTAATAAGAGCATACACCTGATAATTCAATTTTAACATCTTTTTTACATTTACATAAGTAAAATTTTCAAAAAATTCTTACATCCATTTATCTTTCAAATTCTGGTATTCCTCTTTAAAATTCTCCTTCGCCTTATCATAGTTTTCTCTTAACTTCTCTAAGCTGCCCCTTTCCTTTTCAAAATAGTATCTGAGATTCTCCGAAAATGGCACCTTATGAGACACAAAGGATAATATAAAGCTACTCCTCTCCTTCATTTCTTCTCTCTTTTCCCTAAATGAAGTTTTCAATAATTCATATCTGACAATAATATCATTATCAATAGCAAATTTCTTGATACGATACATAATATTCATAGAATACCAGAAGTCTAACGCAAACACACCATAGAAAAATCCCATAAAGAATGAAAATGCCAAGTGATTAATCAGCCAATACACTGAATCCAAAATTTTCGGATGAATGATAAAGTAATAGACAGCACTCAATACAGCCCAGTAAAATGTGTATTTCGGGCATATAATTCCTTTGATATTCCCCCATTCATTATCATAATCCCATAATTTAATCTTCATTCGTCTGATAAAAATCTCCCCTGCAATAAATTCTATGCATGTGACAACGGCTGCCATAATGGTAAACAGCACTATTTTTGCCACCACCCCATTACTGATGAATGTGATTTTAATATGTGCCATAGAAAATAATGTACAAAGGCTAAAACCATAAAGTGGCAGATAAGGACCATTTAAAAAGCCCGGATTAATCCATTTTCTCTCCGGATTGGCAGCGGATATAAACCTCCTGTAAAATACTTCCAATACCCAGCCGGACAGGCTTCCCACAAAAAATAAAAATGCCAATACTAACAATACACTAACTATCATTTTCAAATAATCCTTTCCTGTTAATCTACCTTCTCTGAACCTATCGTTCATAAGGACTAAGTAATTCTGCCACGCTTTTATCTAATTGGGAACACTGTAAAGAATAGAATTTCCTTTTTTTCCAATTCTCAAAACAGTATCTGTATACGTCAGAATATTCAGTACCACCTGCGACAGTCCCTGAGGAATGTGTGCCTCTTCTGCAAAATCTTTTGCCGTAAAACTGTCAGGTAACTCTATCGGGACAAATCTTACATAGTCTTCTGTTCTTGTAATATCAATTTCATCAACAAGCTCCAGCGGAATTCTGTCATATCTTACGGAGCCTCGCTTTTTATTAGTGCTCCAGCCGTTTAAAAGTCTTATCTCCTCCATATTTAATAACAGAATTTTAAATCTGAAATTCTCATGTTTAATAAATTGTTTAATCTTGTACAGTTGAACAAATGCCTCGTATGCCGTTCCTCGTTTAGGTGATTTATGAGCCTTACCAATCTCACCATTTTCCGGGTTCATCCACCTTACCCACTTCACATGAGGAATTGGATAGACAACAGTTACTTCATAGTCATTTAAAAATATCGAAAGCTTGGGACGCAGCTTGTTAAAATTTGCCGTCTGTACCTCAAATATTCTTCCCTCTCTGTATATATCAGCGACATATCCATTGACGGGAATTTCATGATAATCCGTATCCGGCTCAAGATAATTCTTTACAGTGGCATGAATCGTCTTCTCTGCCAATGTCCCTATCCCGTTTCTGCTTCTGTTCATTATCAAAGCCTTTTTCTTTGCGGCCTCAAATCGTTCTCCGTCAATATCTTTATCAGCACATTGTTCTACTATATATTCATTCATCTATTTTAATTCTCCATTTGTAATGATGCAGGAATGGGAATGACACATCTGAACTGTTACATAATACAAAAATATAATGTCACATAAAATCAAACAGTGAAATCTGATTTGATTCCGGTATATCTCCCAATATTCCCAAATCTGCCATGGTATCAATGACAGTTTTACTAATTTTTGCCCTGTTTCGCAGATCATCCTTGGACAGAAACGGACCATCCAAAGCGGCATCTACCAGACCGTCCGCTGCTTTATCCCCCATGCCATCAATCGTACTTAAAGCCGGCATCAGCTTTCCATCCATAATCTGGAATTTGTGAGCTGCCACCTGATACAAGTCAATCGGCATAAACTCAAAGCCTCTGGCATACATCTCCTGTACCAGTTTCATATCCTTTAACATATCTTCCTCTGTCTTTGACAAAAGTTTCTCATCTTTCTTCTTCTTAAAATCAGCGATGTAATATTCCAATCGTTCCCGCCCCATACACATATGAGCATAATCAAATGCTGATGCTCTGATACTAAAATAAGCGGCATAATAAGCCAGCGGATAGAATACCTTGAAATAGGCAATTCTGTATGCCATCATGACATAGGCCGCCGCATGTGCCTTCGGAAACATGTATTTGATTTTCTGGCAGGATTCAATATACCAGTCCGGCACATTATGCTTTTTCATCTCCTCAATCCACTCCGGCTTTAAGCCTTTTCCTTTACGAACGGATTCCATAATGGTGAAGGACTGCTCTGATTCCAATCCCATGCTGATGAGATAAATCATGATATCATCACGGGTACAAATGGCAGTGGAAATTGTGGCATCCCCGGTACTGATATAATACTGGGCATTGTTCAGCCACACATCTGTTCCATGAGACAGTCCTGAGATACGCACCAAATCTGAGAAAGTCTTTGGCTTTGTATCCATGAGCATCTGGATAACAAAATCTGTACCAAACTCCGGTATTCCAAGTGAACCAAGCTCACAACCACCGATATCAGCAGGCGTAATTCCCAGTGCCTCCGTGCCGGCAAACAAAGACATTACCTCCTGATTATCCAGGGGAATATCTTTGGCATCAATACCGGTTAAATCCTCCAGCATACGAATCATGGTAGGATCATCATGTCCCAGAATATCGAGCTTTAACAGATTGTGGTCAATGGCATGATAATCAAAATGTGTCGTAACTGTCTTAGTAGTCATATCATTGGCGGGATGCTGCACCGGTGTGAATTTGTTAATATTATGACCAATCGGAAGTACCACAATACCACCCGGATGCTGACCGGTGGTTCGTCTGACTCCGGTACATCCTTTCGCAATTCGGGACACCTCACATCTTCTCATGCGGATATTTCTCTCCTCGCAATATTTTCTGACATAAGCCTCTGCCGTCTTATCTGCGAGTGTACCGATGGTTCCTGCCCTGAAAGTCTGTCCTTTTCCAAAAATCACTTCCGTATATTCATGAGCCTTGCTCTGATACTCTCCCGAAAAATTCAAGTCAATATCCGGCTCCTTATTTCCTTTAAATCCGAGGAATGTCTCAAATGGTATATCAAAGCCTGCCTTCGTAAGATCCTCTCCGCAATTCGGACACTTTCTGTCAGGCATATCACAACCCGAGCCACCGCCGTATTTTTTCACTTCTTCAGAATCAAAATCATAGAAATGGCATTTCTTGCAGTAATAGTGAGGACTTAAGGGGTTGACCTCCGTGATACCTGCCATGGTAGCCACAAAGGAAGAGCCTACAGAACCTCTTGAGCCCACCAGATAGCCATCCTCATTGGATTTCCACACCAGCTTCTGAGCGATGATATACATCACCGCAAATCCGTTGGAAATAATGGAATTCAGTTCTCTCTCCAATCTCTCCGTAACGATTTCCGGCAGATTTTCTCCATACATACTGTGGGCTGTATTATAACAGATTTCCCTCAATATTTTATCAGAGTATTCAATCACGGGAGGGCATTTATCCGGACATACCGGAAACATATTTTCCACCATATCTGCTATTTTATTGGTATTTGTAACAACAATTTCATATGCCTTGTCACTGCCAAGATATTTGAATTCCTCTAACATCTCATCCGTTGTTCTTAAGTACAGAGGTGCCTGGGTATCTGCATCCTTAAACCCTTTGCATGCCATGATAATCCTGCGATAGACCTCATCCTGCGGGTCAAGAAAATGTACATCGCAGGTAGCCACCACCGGTTTATTAAACTGCTCTCCCAATTTCACAATTCTTCTGTTGATATCCTGCAGATCTTCCACTGTCTTCGTAGCATATTCGTCACTTCTGAGCATAAATTCATTATTTCCCACAGGCTGTATCTCCAAATAATCATAGAATTCCACAAGCCTTGCAATTTCTTCATCGCTTCTGCCACCGATAATTGCCTGATACAGTTCTCCCGCTTCACATGCCGAACCAATCAAGAGTCCCTCTCTATGCTTCAAAAAATCACTCTTAGGTATCTTTGGCTGTCTATGAAAATACTTGATATTCGAGTTAGATACCAACTCAAACAGATTCACCCTGCCTGTCTCATTCAACGCAAGAATAATCGCATGATGAGAAGGCATCTTCCTGATATTTTCCTCTGAACTCTTATCCATTTCATTCAGGGCATCCAGGTCATAGATGTCTCTGTCCTTTAACATCTCAATAAATTTCACAAAAATCTCTGCCGTGCACTGCGCATCATAAACCGCCCTGTGGTGACTGTCAAGAACCACCCCCACTGCTTTTGCCACAGTATCCAGCTTAAAACGGTTTAACTGTGGCAGTAAAAGTCTCGCTAAAGAGACCGTATCGACAATGGTAAAGTGACACGCAATATTCTGCTTTTTCGCTTTATTGATAATGAAACTGGTATCAAAATCCGCATTGTGAGCCACCATGACACAATCCTTAGAAAATTCCAGAAACTTCGGCAGAATCTCCTCTATATGCGGTGCATCAATCACCATACTGTCATTGATATGGGTCAATTCCTCAATCCTCGGTGGAATTGGCTCACGGGGATTGACAAAGGTACTAAAGGTATCTACGATTTTTCCTTCTTTTACCTTTACCGCACCAATCTCTATAATATTATTAAACTCCGGGCTGAAACCGGTAGTCTCAATATCAAACACCACATAGTCGCCATCTAAAGACTGCCCCTTAGAATTGGTGACAATATTTTTCAGATCATCTACCAGATAAGCCTCCACTCCATAAAGCATCTTAAAATCAAAGGGCTCTTTGAAGCTGAATTTTCCTTCCAGCTTCTGTAAGGCATGCCATGCTTCGGTAAATCCCTGTACCACTCCATGGTCAGTGATAGCCAGGGCAGTATGCCCCCACTCCTTGGCTCTGGCAATCAAATCTTTTACATCCGCTACTCCATCCATATCACTTAACTTGGTGTGGCAATGAAGCTCCACACGCTTCACCGGACTGGTGTCCATACGCTTCACCGTAAAGTCATCGGTTCTCATGATACCCTGAATGGAATTAATGATTAATTCTCTGTCGAATTTATCCTCTGTGGTCACTCCCTTGACCTTGATAAAGGCTCCCTTCTTCACATTTTTATATAATTCAGGCAGATTGTCATTTGCCATAAATAGTTTGACAATAATCGAATCCGTAAAATCGGTAATGATAATGCTGACAATGGTTCTCTCATCTCTGATAGGCCGTTCTTCAATATCCATCACCTGACCGCGGACAATGACCTCTCCCATCTCTTCCACAATCTCCTTTAATGCAATGGACTGACCTTCAAATTCCCTTCCATAAAAGACATCCGGATTCTCTGAATTTCGAAAGTTTCTATGAAAGTTGCCTTCCCGTTTTTTAAATCCTCCCTTTGAAAAGCCACCCTTCGAAAATCCACCTGCATTGCTGCCTTTCGAACTGCCAACATCAATATTCTGACGGTCTCCATCCGTTTTACCGCTTTTTGATGTTTTTCCCTTTGAACCAACATCCGTCTTTTTATTTTTCATTTCTTCCAATGACAGATATTCTTCTTTTTCGTTCTGCAAAGAATCAGCTGTCTCCTCTGCATTATTTTTTCTTTTGTGTCCGGTCCGTGCCAGTATCGCATCCACTTCCTGCTGCAATTTTATGGCATTAAACTTCTCGAACCTGCTTTCTCCCACCTCTACAAAATCATAGCGAACCTCGGTGGGAACACCACATCTCTCATTGAAGATTTTCTCAAGAATCCGTTTTAATTCCGTAGATTTATCTTCTGAAATGATGGTATCGTTAAGCCTGATATGCATGATATCCCCCTCAAAGCTGACCTCAGCCTTACTTAACATACTGTGCTGCAGCGGACTGTGATGATAAATCTCCAAAAGAATACTGTCCTTATACATCTTATATAAATTTTCGGAATTATATAAGCTCGAAAGTGAAAAGCTCTCCACAATCTTTACTGACATTTTTCCCATGAATAGCTTTTCAATCTCTTTTTCTGCTTTATAAACATCACTCTTACTGATCAACCGGGTACTTTCTATATATATACGAATTGCTCCTTTGGCACGATTGTTCACAATTCTCTTTACCATCACATCGCCAAAGACACTCTTTATCTCTTCATTCTCTTCAAATTTTGTAAATACTTCTAAAAAATTCTTTTTTTCCACTTAAAATCGACCTTTCAAACAATCGTAACGATACAGTGAAGCTTCCCCGCACAGTTACAATAACTTTATTAACTCATCTGCCACTGCCGGCTTATAGACCGGATTTCTATCTCTGATAGTTGACATTTTAAAATCTCCTCTCTGACAAACTGATTTTCTTCTATCAATGAAATGTTAAAGAAAAGAGTTTCGATTTCCCTCTTCGCTGCATTTAGCTGCATCCATGGCAATGGCTACCATCAGTGCCGGCAGCTCATCCCTTGCATCTTCTATCTCTAACACATAAGTATCGCCCCAGTGAAATAGTTCCTTTGATATATGCACCACTAATCTGGAATATTCATAGATATCATAATTCCACTCAAAAATATCCCCGGAAAGCTTCCATCCTTTATAATCAATGTTATATTTTGGTCTTAAGAGTGAAAATTGCTGTTTGACAATCCCCTGATAAGACCCATTGACATAAATATCATATTCTTTGAATAATCGCAATACTTTCTCCTGAATCAGGCCTACCTCCCGTCCTGTCCCTTTCTCATAAACCCTGATTCTGTGACCGATGGAGAAAAAATCTGCTTTCACATCATATTTAGGGTAATCATTACTATCATACACCTCATAAGAATCCGTCCAGGAAAATACCTTCTGTTTAATCAATAATCTGCTCATACGAACGCCTCTCTTCCGTCTTTTCACAACCGTTGCACATATCAGTTATTATATCTTAGTTTATGCAGACATACAATCTTTCTTTTCAAGAAATTTTTACTCTCTTGACAATCCACCTCATCATTGATTATACTTAACATCATATTAAAATAGTCAGGAGAATCAACTATGTCAAACTCTCTCGAAAACATCACAGAACCACTTTTGACCTGGTTTGCCGCTAACAAAAGAAGTCTGCCGTGGCGGGAGGACCGGGAGCCTTACCATGTATGGATTTCCGAGATCATGCTTCAACAGACACGAATTGAAGCAGTGAAAAAATATTATATACGTTTCCTAAAAGAACTTCCTGATGTAGAATGCTTAAGTCAGATTTCTGAGGAACAATTGTTAAAGCTCTGGGAAGGATTAGGCTATTACAGCCGGGCAAGAAATCTGAAGAAAGCGGCGGAAAAAATCATGCAGGAACACGGTGGCGTTTTTCCGTCCACCTATGCATTATTGCGAGAGCTTCCCGGCATCGGAGAATACACCGCCGGTGCTATTGCCTCCATCTGCTTTAATGAAAAAGTAACTGCCATCGACGGCAATGTCCTGCGAGTCATCTCAAGGATTACCGGAAGCAAAAAAAATGTATTGCTTCCCGAGACAAAAAAAGAGGTAGAAAAACAACTGCTTAACATACTGCCGGAACAATCCGGTGCATTTAATGAGGCACTGATGGAACTGGGAGAAATCCTTTGTCTTCCAAACGGTACTCCGGAATGTGAGCAATGTCCTTTACAGTCAGAGTGTACTGCTTACCAAAAAAATATGACAGAAGAAATACCTGTCAGGATTAAAAAAATGAAGCGAACAAAGGAAGAAAAGACAGTTTTGCTGCTTGTCAACGAGAACCATCAGATTGCGATAGAAAAAAGACCTGAGAAAGGATTATTGTCCGGCATGTATCAATTTCCTAATCTTTTAGGATTTTACTCCAAGGAGGAACTGTCCTCTCTACTGAAGGGATGGCAGCTTACTCCAATCGAAATATCCCTTCTTAAAAATGCCAAACATGTTTTTACTCATATTGACTGGTATATGAAGTCATATCTTATAAAAGTGAAAACGATATCCGACAAAGAATCCGAAAGTACGCCGGAACTTTCCCGCTTATTATGGGTTTCAAAAAATGAGCTGGCAGAAAAATATCCTTTACCAACGGCTTTTCAGATATTTTATGTGTATTTGTCATATTAAACGCATCAATTTTTCGTTCCATCTGATTGCTTAATAACATCGTTGCATAATGGAGCATGGAATCAATTCGGGTACACTAACAAAAACAGGCAGTGGATTAACCTCTGCCTGTTTTTGTTCTACTGCTTACAATCAGTGTTTCCCATAATATAAACCACTTTGCAATATTTAATTGTCAAATGTACACGTTTAGTGTTCAAAACTACTGACACATCGCCTTCAGTTCTGCCTCAAACTCACCTAACAGTTCACTCTCGGGCACCTTTCTTATCACTTCCCCTTTCTTAATGAGTAATCCTTCTCCCTTTCCTCCTGCAATGCCAAGGTCAGCTTCTCTTGCTTCTCCCGGTCCGTTCACGACACAACCCATCACTGCCACTTTAATATCTGCCTTATAGTTTTCCACGATTTTCTCCACCTTGTTTGCCAAAGAGATAAGATCAATCTGGGTTCTGCCACAGGTCGGACAGGACACTACGCTGATGCCACCCTTTTTTAATCCCAGCGTTTTTAAAATCAGATTCGCCGTTCTGATTTCCTCCAGAGGATCCCCTGTCAGAGATACTCTGATGGTGTCACCAATCCCCTTATGCAATATTATACCAAGTCCTACAGAAGATTTGATATTACCGGAATATAAGGTGCCTGACTCTGTAATACCTACATGAAGAGGATAATCTGTTTTCTGTGCAATCAACTCATGTGCCTCTACGCACATCAAAACATCCGAAGATTTAATACTGATCACAAGGTTGTCATACCCCAGATCTTCTATGAGCTTTACCTTGTCAAGAGCGCTTTCAACGATTCCCTCTGCCGTCACATGACCATATTTTTCTATAATATTTTTTTCCAAAGAACCACTGTTCACACCCACTCTGATAGGAATATTTCTCTCCTTTGCCACATCTACCACGGCTTTGATACGCTCTACCGCTCCGATGTTTCCCGGATTAATCCGAATCTTATCCGCTCCATTTTCCATGGCAGCAATCGCCAATCGATAGTCAAAATGAATGTCTGCCACAAGAGGAATGCTAATCTGCTTTTTAATCTCGCTGAGGGCCTTTGCTGCCTCCATGGTTGGAACCGCACATCTGATAATATCGCAACCTGCCACAGTCAATGCCTTAATCTGAGCAACCGTTGCCTCCACGTTTTCTGTCTTCGTGTTAGTCATGGACTGAATCAATACAGGATTTCCCCCGCCAATGGCTCTGTCTCCAATCTTCGCTACTCTTGTATGCTCTCTGTACATCTCTCTTCTCCTCTCTGTTGATGTTCATTATCCATATCTATCATGCATTATTACATATAACTCTTTTTCATTTTTATACCCCTGCATATTGCAAGCAATGCTTCGTTTGATTTTTAAAAGAACTTGGTAACATCATTGACCAGTATTACCACCATTAATATCATCAACAGAACCATGCCCGCAAAATGAACGATAGCCTCCTTTTCTCTCGGAACCGGCTTTCCTCTGATGGCTTCGATGAACAGGAATACAAGCCTTCCTCCATCAAGTGCCGGAAATGGCAGCAAATTGACAACACCTAAATTGACACTTAAAAGTATTGTCAGATAAGCAAGCTGTAAAAATACGTAATAGGCACCATCCTGCTTTGCCTCATTGTAGGAATCGCCTACCAGCTTGACAATTCCTACCGGTCCCGATACATCTTCCCTGCTTGCCTTGCCGGTAAAAATCATCTTAAACCCTGATAATGTGGCGTCCATATCATATCTTAACTCCGTAAAACCATACCTGATTACCTCCAGTGCATTTTTTGCTTCTATTCTCTTACCATATGAAAATCCGTCCGTATAACCTGCATATGCCGGTGTCACCTCAAATACCTGCTCTTTTTCATCTCTCAAAATGGTCAGGGAAATACTGCTGCCATCCAGCGGATGCTTAGACATATAATTGTTGACATCCTTTCCACTTTTCATCGCTACACCATCGATTGCTACGATTACATCATTATCTCTCACACCTGCCTCATAGACCGGAGTTCCCTCTGCCGTTGTAATCTTACACGGTTCATCATTAGCCATATACGATATTCCAATCGTGTAATACTTGATAGGAATCAACGTTGTGGTATGCTTTTTTCCATTTCGTTTGTATTCCACTTTTACCGGTGTACCATCCGAAGGATTCAGATACTTATATAACCACAAATCTCTGAATAACTCTATTCTCTTACCGTCATATTTTGTAATTACATCATCCACCTGCAAATCTGTTCCGTTTTCTGCCAGATTTGCCGCGTACTTTTCGCTGATATTGGTAATTCTGGCCTGATCATATCCTTCAAGACTGATATACACAATGGCCAGTACAATCGCTAACAAAAAGTTAAAAATCGGTCCTGCTGCCACTACAGATATTCTTGCCCACACAGACTTGCTGTTGAAAGCATCCTCTGTCATGGCTTCTTCATCTTCTCCCACCATCATGCAGGAGCCGCCAAATGGTATCAGCTTCCACGAATACCTTGTACCTCCCTTCACAAAACTGGCAATTCTCGGTCCCATGCCTAAAGAGAACTCTGTTACACCAATTCCATTCTTCTTGGCAAGTAAAAAATGTCCAAATTCATGTATCAATACTAATACGCTAAATACAATTAATGATAATATTATACTCATCTATCAATATCCCTTTCTGCCTATCAATGCTTATCCTGCTAAACTGTCACCAGCTTTAGTGCTTCACGTACACTTTCATGTGCCTCCTTTTCTGCCTCAAGTATCTGTTCAAGTGTAGGATTCTCTATTATTTTATGTGTATTCATCGCCTTCTCAATTAATTCTACAATCTGTAAATATTGAATTTTTCCCTCCAGAAAAATGCTGACCGCCAATTCATTTGAAGCATTATATATGGTTGGCATGGTGCCTCCCTTTCTTCCTGCTTCGTAGGCAAGTGCAAAACCTCTGAATTTTTCTTTATCCGGTTTAAAAAATGTAATGCTTCCTATTTCTGCAAAATTCACTCTTTTTCCTCCCAGCCATTTTCTGTTCGGATAATAGAGCGCATACTGAATCGGAAGCTTCATATCCGGTGTTCCCAATTGTGCCATAATACCGCCATCTACATACTCCACCATAGAATGAATCAAACTTTGTGGCTGGATAACTACCTCTATATCATCATAGTCCACGTCAAAAAGCCATCTTGCTTCCATTACCTCCAGACCTTTATTTACCATAGTAGAAGAATCAATGGTGATTTTTTTGCCCATTGACCAGTTCGGATGCCTTAAGGCATCGGCAACCGTAACATGTTGAAGTTCTTCCATGGAATAATTTCTAAAGGGACCTCCTGATGCTGTCAGTATGAGCTTGCTGACCTGAGATTTTTGATTGCCTTGAAGCGACTGGAATATCGCACTGTGTTCACTGTCCACCGGAATTATCTTAACGCCACACTCTCCGGCAAGAGGCATTATGATATGACCTGCCGTTACCAATGTCTCTTTATTGGCAAGAGCAATATCCTTGTGGGCTCTGATTGCTTCGATTGTTGGTCGGATTCCTATCATTCCCACCACTGCCGTCAGAACAATATCAGCCTCCCTAATGACTGCTGCTTCTATCAGTCCTTCCATTCCCGATACTATCTTTACTTCTATATCTGAAACTGCCGTTTTTAACTGTGCTGCCTTCTGTTCATTATATACACATACAAGCTTTGGCATGAATTCTCTAATCTGTTTCTCTAATAGAACAATGTTACTGCCGGCACTTAGTGCAACTACCTCAATATCATCATTATTCCTTACAATCTCTAATGTCTGTGTTCCAATGGAACCGGTTGAACCTAAAATTGAAATCTTTTTCATCGTCTCTCACCCTAATTTTTCTAAAAATATTACCAAATAAAATATGATAGGTGCCGTAATAATGACACTGTCAAATCTGTCCAATATTCCGCCATGTCCCGGAATCAGCCTGCTATAATCCTTGATATCATGGTTACGCTTTATTCCTGATGCCGTCAAATCTCCTATCTGCGAAATAATACCACCTACTGCACACACGATAGGGAACATCAATTTTGGATTTTCCAGCGTCAACTTATCCTTAATAATCATGGCATATATCAATCCCAACAGCGCTGCACCCAGTACACCGCCTATACCGCCCTCTATGGATTTTTTGGGACTTAAGACCGGTGCCATCTTATGCTTTCCAAACATAACGCCTACCAGATATGCACAGGTATCACAACCCCATGAGCAAAGAAAAATCAACCATACGATATAAGCGCCATCCTCCATCATTCTGACCTGATAGATATAGGAAAGCATAAATACCACATAGAACAAGCCAAAAAAACATACCATGATATCATCTGCCTTGAACTTTGGAAATGTAAACACATATGCCGCCATGAGACAAATCAGATAGACAATCATCAATGTAATCACATACTGTTCATATCCCAGTCGTATCACTGCATAATACCCCACAGCCGCCACATATCCCATGATGCCCGGTATAGTCCATTGCAGCCGGAATACCCGCAGAAGTTCAAATAAACCAATGAGTGATATAGCTGTCACGGTAAAAAGTAACACATCTTTTCCTGTGATAATTGTCACAAGTGCGATAAGCACCAGTATAATTCCACTAATCAGCCTCTCTAAAAATGATTTTGTCATTAATTTCTTTATTGCAGCCATCAGCCCACACCTATTTAACCTTTCCAAATCTTCTGTCACGACTGTTATATTTTTCAACCGCCTTCACCAGCTCTGCCTTGTTAAAATCAGGCCATAACACATCCGTAAAATAAAATTCTGTGTAAGCAAGCTGCCATAGAAGAAAATTGGACAATCGTTCTTCCCCACTGGTTCTGATTAACAGATCCGGATCAGGTAAGTCGCCGGTATCAAGATAACGGCTGATTAATTCCTCATTAATCTGCTCACCCTTTAGCTTTCCCTCCGCCGTATCCTCCGCAATTCTTCTCACAGCTCTTACAATCTCATCACGGCTTCCATAGTTAATCGCTATAGTAAAATTCAATCCTGTATTATTTTTTGAGCATTCCTCCAACTCATCAATTCTACTTCTTATGTCATCATTCAAACGTGATTTTTCTCCTATCACACGGACACGCATATTATTATTGTTTGCTCTCTCGATACAGTTTTTAAGATAATTTCTCAAAAGCTTCATTAACGCATCTACTTCATCTTTTGAACGATTCCAGTTTTCTGTAGAAAACGCGTAAACGGTCAGATATTTTATACCGATACTATCCGCATCTTCGCATATCTGTTCTACAGCCTTTGCTCCCTGCATATGCCCATAATTCCTTGGCATCAGTCTTTTCTTTGCCCATCTTCCATTTCCGTCTAAAATAATAGCCACATGCTGCGGTATTGTTAAGTTACTGATATCCATGTTATTATTCGCCATTTCACTAATTCCTTTCCTCAAGCTTCTCTCTTTTGCTAAATTGTTGTTTCCTCCCTATTCTCATCAACTCTCCGTGCCTGTATACATATTGAATACAGCCCCCATTTGTTACTCCTTCTGTCTGAATCTGAGAACTGTTCATCGCAGGAATATATGTACAATATGTCCATCACAAGTAACCTTGTGTGGACATATTGTACATATATTTCTGTCAGTCCACCATACATACCTGCCAGCCTGGAACGGCTCTATTACAATGATTTTACAAACTTAGTAATATTTGCCGTTCACCGGCTGACAACTCTATGTATGTCCGACATATTATTCTATACAGTCAGTATTTCTTTTGACTTTTCCTCTACTGCCTTATCTACTTCTGCAACATATTTATCAGTCATTTTTTGTACTTTATCTTCAAATTGCTTTGATTCATCCTCTGATATCTCAGACGCTTTCATCAGCTTTTTGACGGCATCATTGGCATCTCTTCTGATATTCCGGATGGCAACTTTCGCTGCCTCTGCTTTTTTCTTTACATCTTTGACAAGTTCTTTTCTTCTCTCTTCTGTCAGCGCCGGAAATACCAATCTGATACTCTTGCCATCGTTTGTCGGTGTGAGCCCCAGATCAGAGGTAAGTATCGCCTTTTCTATCTCCTTAATCAGGCTTGCTTCCCAAGGCTGTATCTGTATCATTCTTGCCTCCGGCACTGTTACATTGGCAACCTGCTGCAGTGTTGACTGTGTTCCATAATAATCGACTGTAATCCTGTCAAGAACGTGCGGATTCGCTCTGCCTGCCCTTATTGTCGAAAATTCGCTATAAAGACTTTCAATTGATTTCTTCATTTTTTCCTCATACTGTGATAAATTTTCCATGTTATCCTCCATTTATGTTATAATTTTAATATTTTTTGATAAAGCAATTTCGTTAATTATTATTCCCAAAGTTACTATTCAATTACTGTTCCTGTAAATTCACCTGATACAGCATTGACAATACTATTTTCTTCATTGAGTCCAAATATCTTCATAGGTATGGTATGCTCCATCAGAAGAACGGAAGCGGCCAGATCGATTACTCCCAGCTTCTTTTCCACCACCTCACTGATAGAAAGTCTGTCAAACTTTTTAGCATCAGGATTCTTGTGCGGATCACTGTCATACACACCATCTACCGCTTTTGCGGCAAGGATATAATCCGCCTCTATTTCAATCGCCCTTAATACCATTCCTACATCTGTAGAAAAATATGGATGACCTATTCCTCCTGCAAAAAAACACACCATTCCTTTTGAAAAATATTTATTCGCCCTGTCCTTTGAAAACAGCTTTGTAAAGGAGCCGCATTCAAAAGGTGTAAGCACCTGTGTCATCATTCCCTCTGTTCTGAAAATCTCAGATACATAGATGCAGTTCATGACAGTGGCAAGCATTCCTATGGCATCTGCTTTCGTTCTGTCAATCTTCTCACTGGTTCTTCCTCTCCAGAAATTGCCTCCACCAATGACGATGCCTACCTGTGTTCCATTGTCAACCAGAACCTTTACCTGTTTTGCCACTTCTACCACGGTATCCTCGTCAAAACCGGTCTTCTTTGTACCGGCCAGTGCCTCGCCGCTCAGTTTTAATAAAACTCTTTTTTCTGCTTTCATCATTGTAGTACATATATTCCTTTCTCTTTATATCGCTGACCTTAAACTGGTGCTCTTCCATCTGTGACTTTATTGCTGTTTATTTAATTCAGTACCTTATTCCACATCTTCTATTTCTTCACTATTCCCCATCAATTCACTATTATTCATCAATTCGTCATCCTCCATAAACCCGCTGTTATCCATTGTTTCACTATCTACCATTGTATTACTGCTCCCTGCTAATTCACCGCCATTATCCTGTTCTTCAAAGGATTTGTCAAACAGCGCTGCAAAATCAATCTCTGCATAGCTCTGTGAAATCATTCCCTCTATAGCGGCACCATTGTTAATCTGTATTGAGCGCGAACACACATTCCCCTTTATAACAGCGGTGCTGTCTATCACAATCGGTCCCTGTACGTCAATGTCACCTTTGACTGCTCCCGCAATAACGGCAGAGCTTCCGTACAGATTGCCGATAATGACAGTACCATTGCCAATCTTAAGATTGCCGTCACTGGTAACATCACCATCAATCTTTGCATTATTCATTGTGATATCCGCTGCCCTTGAGGAACCCAATATCGTTCCTGACACAAACAATCGTCCCCGGCATGCCAGATTCCCCTTTATCTTTCCATATATATTGGCTGAACCATCTGTCACAATATTACCATCAATAACGGTACCCTTTGTAATCTCCGTCACCTCATCAGAGGCAAGCATCAATCCCTCCTTGTTCTCTGCATTGTCACTGTATTCCGTTTTCATTCCATATCCAAACTCATCCATATCTGCTTCGTATCCTTTTGTACCATTCATCATTTCATCAAGCTTATCGTCATTCAGCTTGTCCTTAATGTCACCTGCAATATCCTTTAAGCTGACTTTTCCGTCAGCATTGTAATTATTTCCACGCTTCCTGCTGTTTTTCTCATTCTTGGAAGCAGCAGAAGCATCTTCTTCTGAGGAATCCTTATTTGACGGAAGATTGTCAAACATCTCATCATAGTATCTCTCTTCCTGTTCTTCTTCTCTGTCGGCATCCTCATTGCGCTTACGCCTTAATGCCTCCTCCGCCTCCTTCGATGCAGAATATGAACTGTCCTCTACATCCTCTTCACTGTTCACATATTCATTAACCGCATGAGATAATTCTTCTTTAAAACCTTTCAGAAAACCCATCCTCGTTTCCTCCATATAAGATATAATTACTACCATATTCTAACACATATAACCTAAATTTAAAAGAGAAATCTAATAATTAATCACTACTCTAATTCAAATGCCCCCGTATACAATTGATAATATTTTCCTCTTTTCTCTACCAATTGATGATGGGTGCCTCTTTCAATGATTTTACCATTCTCAAGCACCATAATGACATCTGAATTTTTCACAGTAGAAAGCCTGTGTGCGATTACAAATACAGTTCTGCCCTGCATCAGTGAATCCATTCCCTTCTGAACGATTGCTTCGGTTCTTGTGTCAATGCTGGAAGTTGCCTCGTCAAGTATCATTACCGGCGGATTGGCCACCGCTGCCCTTGCAATGGACAACAGCTGTCTCTGTCCCTGCGACAAATCGCTGCCATTTCCGGAAATCACGGTATCATATCCTTTTGGAAGCATAGTAATAAAACTATGTGCATTAGCAAGTTTTGCTGCTGCTATACACTCCTCATCTGTTGCCTCTAATCTGCCATATCGGATGTTTTCCATAACGGTTCCCGTAAAAAGATTCGTATCCTGAAGTACAATCCCCAGTGAATGTCTTAAATCTGCTTTTTTTATCTTATTGATATTGATGCCATCATATCTAATTTTGCCATCCGCAATATCATAGAATCTGTTAATAAGATTGGTGATGGTTGTTTTTCCCGCACCGGTTGCCCCCACGAAGGCAACCTTCTGTCCCTCGTCAGCAAATACAGAGACATCCTTAAGAACTATCTTGTTTTCCGTATAGCCAAAATCCACATGATCTAAGAGCACTTCTCCTCTGAGCTTCGTGTAGGTAACACTTCCGTCTCCATGCGGATGCTTCCATGCCCATGTACCTGTGGGACTGTCGCTTTCTGTAATCTGCCCGCCATTGATTTTTGCATTAACCAATGTAACATATCCCTCATCAATCTCACCTTTCTCATCCAAAAGTGAAAAAATTCTCTTAGCACCGGCTAATGCCATGATAACCATATTTAGCTGCTGCGAAATCTGTCCTATCGGATTGACAAAATTTCTTGAAAGCTGCAAAAAGGTTGCAATGGCTCCCAATGTAAGTATTCCTGTCCCCTTCAGAGAAATATTCTTCACCCCTCTGATTGCCAATGCACCTCCTACGATTGCCACTAAAACATATAGCAAAAATCCCATATTATTCATAATCGGCATAAGTATATTGGCAAATTTATTAGCTTCATATGCATTTTTGCATAGCTCATCATTTTTTTCGTCAAATTTTTCTTTTGCTCTTTCCTCATGGCAGAATACTTTAACCACCTTTTGTCCATTAATCATTTCTTCTATATAACCATTCACATCTGCCAGAGACTGCTGTTGTTTAAAAAAATACTTTCCACTCATCGATGCTACCTTTTTTGTGATTTTCATCATAAAAACAACAAATATCACCACAAATAGCGATAGCCACAGACTTGTTACCAGCATAGAGATAAATACTGCTGCCACTGTAAAGAAGGACGCCACTGTCTGCGGTGCACTCTGCGCAATTGCCTGCCGCAGCGTATCTGTATCGTTTGTATAGTGACTCATCACATCTCCATGGGTATGTGTATCAAAATATTTGACTGGTAATGTCTGCATATGTTCAAACATCTCATCACGTATGGTTTTTAACACGCCCTGCGCCACACTTACCATGATTCTATTATACATAAGTGTAGCCATCATTCCTGTCAAATATATCAGTCCCATTACCACAAGTGCCTTTATCAATCCTGTATATACTGGCTCTGCCTGTATCAGTAACGGGCTGATATAATCATCAATCAGGATTCCAATAAATAAGGCGGAGCCCACATTTGCCATTGATGAAATAATAATGCAGAAAAATACCAGTAAAACTTTGGCTCTGTATCTCATCACATAGGACAATAATCGTTTTATCGTTGATTTATCCATTTTCCTGTTCCCCCTTTACCTGTGATTCATACACTTCTCGATAAACAGCATTTGTCTTTAACAATTCATCATGTGTTCCCATGCCATTGATTTCTCCATTTTCAAGAACTATAATCATATCTGCATCCTCAACGGAAGAGATTCTCTGGGCTATGATTATTTTAGTCGTGTCCGGAATTTCGTGCAACATTGCCTCTCTTATGAAGGCATCTGTCTTCGTATCCACCGCACTGGTTGAGTCATCCATAATAAGAATCTTCGGCTTCTTTAATAGAGCCCTTGCAATACACAAACGCTGCTTCTGACCTCCCGATACATTCGTTCCGCCCTGCTCTATATATGTATCATATTTTTCAGGAAATGTCTGAATAAAACTGTCTGCCTGTGCAAGCTTACAGGCTTTTTTTATTTCCTCCTCGGAGGCATTTGCATTACCCCATCTTAAATTTTCTTTAATTGTTCCCGAAAAAAGGACATTTTTCTGTAATACCATCGCCACATCATTTCTTAAGACATTCAGATCATAATCCTTGACATTAACCCCACCGACTAACACTTCTCCTTCCGTGACATCATATAATCTTGGAATCAATTGCACCAGACTTGACTTAGAAGAGCCTGTTCCCCCGATAATTCCCACCGTTTGACCTGATTGAATCGTAAGGTTAATATTCTTGAGACAATATTTTTGATGATTATTTTTCTTTCTGTTCTCTGCCTCATCACCTTCAAAAATTGTATTTTCAGACATGTTGCCATAGCCAAAGCTCACATTTCTGTACACAATAGAACCGTCCTTCACTGACATAACCGCCTGTTCTTTACTCTCAATATCACTCTTCTCATCAAGTATCTCGACAATTCTCTCTGCCGAAGCTCTGGAGATGGTAATCATGACAAAAATCATGGAAAGCATCATCAGACTCATCAATATCTGCATCAGATATGTCATAAATGACATAAACTGCCCCGTTGTAAAACCATCTGACGGATTATTTCCTGATGCCACAATCATTCTTGCTCCTATCCACGAAATCAGTATCATACAAGAGTAGCTACACAACTGCATCAGAGGCGCATTAAAAGCAAGTAATTTCTCTGCCCGGCAGAAATCACTATATATCTCATTCGATACATTTTTAAATTTATCCTTCTCATGTTCTTCTCTTACAAAGGACTTTACCACTCTGATTCCGCGAAGATTCTCCTGCACAATTCTGTTTAATGTATCATAGGTCTTAAATACATGTTCAAAAATAGGATGTGCAAACCGGATGACAAGGTATAATCCCAGTGCCAGTACCGGAATAAAAGCCACAATGACAAGTGCCAGCTGATAGCTGGTCCTAAAGGACATGATAACAGCAAATATCAGCATAATCGGCGAACGAACTGCCACTCGTATAATCATCTGGTAAGCGTTCTGCAGATTTGTCACGTCTGTTGTCAACCTTGTCACAATACTTGCAGAAGAAAACTTATCAATGCTGGAAAACGAATACTTCTGCACATTATAATACATATCTCTTCTTAGATTCTTTGCAAACCCGGCAGAGGCAAATGCTGCATATTTTCCGGACATCACTCCAAAAAACATGGATAGCACAGCAAGCACCACTAAAACCACACCAACTTTTACGATATAACTCATATTCCCCTTATCTATTCCATAGTCAACCAAATATGCCATAATAGTAGGTATCAGAACCTCCATTAATACCTCCAATGACACAAATATTGGCGAAAGGATAGATGCCTTTTTGTATTCTCTTATACATTCTGACAATCTCTTTATCATAGTATTCTCCATTTCCAGAGTATTTTACTCTCCAACTAGCAAATAAGGTAGAAAATGAATTTCATTTTCTACCTTATCATTATAATTGCTTCACTTTCATTAAGAATTAACTTAAATAATCATACCAGCCACTTAACAATGGTCAATGGTATAAAATTGAAAATTCAACATATTATTTAGCATAATCCACTACTCTGTTTTCCCTGATTACACTAATCTTAATCTGACCAGGATATTCTAATTCCTGTTCAACCTGCTTAGCTAAATCTCTAGCTAAGAGTACCATGTCCGTATCATTAATCAGTTCCGGAACAACCATTACTCTAATCTCTCTACCTGCCTGAATAGCAAAAGACTTATCAACGCCTTTAAATGAATTTGTAATGTCTTCTAATTGTTTCAATCTGTTGGTGTATGTTTCAAGTGTTTCTCTACGTGCGCCCGGTCTTGCAGCCGAAATCGTATCTGCTGCCTGAACGATACATGCAATCATTGACTCCGGTTCAACATCTCCATGATGCGCCTCAACAGCATTGATAACAATCGGTGATTCTTTGTACTTTCTACATAAATCTGCACCTATCTGGATGTGTGAACCCTCCATCTCATGATCAAGAGCTTTACCAATATCATGTAATAAACCTGCACGCTTAGCCGTTCTTATGTCTACACCTATCTCTCCCGCCAACAAACCTGACAGATGGGCAACTTCAATAGAATGCTTCAATGCGTTTTGTCCATAACTCGTCCTAAATCTCATCTTACCTAATAATCTGATTAACTCAGGATGTATTCCATGAACACCAACTTCTAGTGTCGCAGCTTCACCTTCCTCGCGCATCATAGTCTCAACTTCTTTTTGAGCCTTTTCAACCATTTCTTCAATCCTTGCCGGATGAATCCTTCCATCAACGATTAACTTTTCAAGTGCAATACGAGCGACTTCACGCCTTACCGGATCGAATCCGGAAAGAATAACTGCCTCCGGAGTGTCATCTATAATCAAATCCACTCCCGTCATCGTCTCAAGAGTTCTGATGTTCCTTCCCTCTCGTCCAATGATTCTTCCTTTCATCTCATCATTAGGCAGCTGAACTACAGAAATTGTTGTTTCTGACACATGGTCTACTGCACATTTCTGAATGGCATTAACAACAAACTCCTTCGCTTTCTTGCCTGCTTCTTCTTTTGCCCTGCTTTCAAGTTCTTTAACCATCTTTGCAGTATCAATCTTCACTTCTTCTTCAACAGTTTTTAACAAATATTCTTTTGCTTGTTCGGAGGTAAGACCAGAGATTCTTTCTAATTCCTGTACACGCTGCTCGTTTAAATTTGCAATCTCACTGCACATCTTCGCCAATTCTTCTTCTTTCTTAACAAGTGAGTTCTCTTTCTTCTCTATCTGCTCTGATTTCTTATCAAGAGCTTCCTCCTTAGAAAGAACACGTTTCTCATAACGCTGTATTTCGGCTCTGCGTTCCTTTGTCTCCTTCTCAAGCTCATTCTTAGTCTTCAAAGACTCTTCCTTTGCCTCAAGAACTGCCTCCCTCTTGGTTGTCTCGGCTGTCTTCAATGCTTCGTCGATAATCTCTCTTGACCTCTCCTCAGCACTTCCAATCTTCGCATCATAATTCTTCTTATAGCGATTGATTGCAACAACCCATGTAACAGGTGCAGCAATTAACAAAGTAACAACTACGCTGATTGCTATTATTATGGGTGTATCCACAGGAGCACCTCCTTATTTAGTTTTCATTGTACAAAATACAACACTATAAATTCTATAATGTTTTATCAATTATGTCAAGTCAAAATAAGCAAAACGAAT
>CACXFV010000130.1 GCA_902767015.1 uncultured Lachnospiraceae bacterium
AGAGAAATGCAGAGAAATGCAGAGAAATGCAGAGAAATACAGAAATAGAGAAACACATAGAAATGCTGAAAAATAGAGAAATACAAAAACAGGGAAATAGAGAAAGAGAGGAAATGTTGATATGATTAATCCGGCATCAGTTATGAAATTAATGAATCTCAAGAATAGATTTTCAGAGACACATCCGAAGTTTGTCGCTTTCTGCAGCAATGTTCTGGGAAATGGTGTGGAGGAAGGAACGGTTGTAGAACTGACAGTCACAAAACCGGGCGAACGACCGGTAACCACCAACATTAAAGTCAGGGAATCGGATATTGAACTGTTAAACGAACTAAAAGGATTATCAGGAAAACAGTGAGAAGAAAGTGAATCGGACGCGCAAGGTCAGGTTTACAGACGGACAGTATGCAGGAGGTGCAGAGATGGGAATTTTTAATGTCGCATTAAAGAAAGTTGTAGATGACAGTTATGAGATAGAGACAGGTTTTCGGCTTCAGGACAAGCTGCTGACAGATATCAAAAATGGTCTTGTGGGGAAGGTTAAGAAGTTTGCGATAGTGACTGACAGTGTTGTAGAAAAACTATATGCGAAGGAGATTTATCAGAAATTCATTGAGGATGGCTATCAGGCTGACCTGTTTGTCTTTGAGGCCGGTGAGAAAAGCAAAGTCAGAAAGACAAAGGAAGAGATAGAGGATGCTATGCTTCTCAAGGGTTACAGGCGGGACTGCTGTATCATAGCCGTGGGTGGCGGTGTCGTGACAGATTTGGCAGGTTTTGTGGCAGGAACCTTTGGCAGGGGAGTTCCGTTCATCAATTACGCCACAACACTTTTAGCAGCGGCAGATGCGTCCGTGGGAGGAAAAACAGCAGTGGATACGCCATTGGCGACCAACCTGATCGGTCTTTTTCATCAGCCGAAGAAGGTCTATATCGATATACAGACATGGCAGACACTGCCGGAGAGACAGATATACAGCGGCATGGCAGAGACGATTAAGCATGCATGTCTGGCAGACAGAGAGTTTTTCGACTATCTTGACCAACATATGGAAGAGATACTGAACATTGAAAAGGAGGCATGTGTCCATATTGCTGAGAAAAATTGCAGCATTAAATATAAAGTGGTTATGCAGGATGAGAGGGAGAGTGGCCTCAGAGAAGTATTGAATCTCGGCCATACTGTGGGACGAGCCATTGAGACCGTGAGCGATTACAAACTATTGCACGGTGAGGCAGTGTCCATCGGACTAGTGGCGGAAGTGATGCTTTCGGGCAGGCTCGGATATATGACACAGGAGGAACAGCAGCGTGTCATTGCACTTTTAAAGAAAGCACATCTTCCGGTAGGGATTCCGGAATACATCGATAGGGAGGCACTTGTCAAAAAGCTGTACACCGACAAAAAGGTGCGGGATGGAAAACTGAGATTTGTCGTGCAGCGCGGGATAGGAGAGATTGTGGAGTTTGAAGAAGGGGTGTTTGCGACACCGATTGCGGAGGAAGTTGCGAGGGAGATTATTATGGAGATGTAGAGCAGATATCAGATAGTAGATAGTAATAGTGTCCTGTTCATGAATCATCGCATTAATATTCATAGGTATTGTGGCGGCAACTGCACAGGTGGTAATAATATGCTTTGACAGGACGGAGTGTCAAAGAAATCGAAGCAGCAGTGCACGCCGGGCACACTGAGCACACCGAGCATACTGAAGAAGTAGAAAGCACATGAATTACTGAATGAATCAAAAACAGGAAAACGGTCAACGCTTAAGAAACCTGTGTCCTAACGCTCACGCATAGAATTAACCAGATTTTTTATTGCTTCTATTTCTTTGGGTGTCAGACCTGACAGGTCAATCAGATTCTTGTTCTCATATCCTAACAGATAATCAATGCTTACATCATACATACTTGCAAGATGTACCAGAATGTCATACGAAGGCATTCTGGTATTATGTTCGTAGGCACTGATGATGGATTTTGTAACGCCCAGTTCATCCGCAAGAGCTTCCTGGGTAAAATGATTTTGTATTCGTAAAGCTTTCAGCTTTTCTCCTAATTCAAACATAGTTTCTCCAGATTATATATAAAATTGATTATTTGACAGTCATTGGATAATAACAATAACAACATGATATGCCTGTCTGCCAAAAGTCACGAATAAACATATCATTTTTTTATTGTGAACTTTTACAAAAATATTTTAATACAGATTTAAGTATTATACGTATACTAGAAGTGAAATAAATTCACAAATAGTTGATTTGTGGGATAAATATGATATAATATTTTACAAAAAGAGCAACTTATAGACTAAAGATATAACAATTCACCATGGGAAGGGAGATAAAGTTTAATATGTCAGCATTTTCAGAAACATTAAGTAATCTTATTAAAAGAAATAACATATCAATCTATGGTCTTGCAAAAAATATTCATTGTGACAGGACAGGTATTCAAAAAGTGATGTCCGGGGAACGTAGGATGGATTGGAATACATATAATGCAGTGAGTAGAGAATTGGAAGATAAGCTCAGTCAGCCTGAACTGGAAGATTTATATGAAAAATTTGTACAGGATTATTATGGTGAACAGGAATATCAGAAGATAATGTATATTAAAAAGAGGCTGCTTGAGACTAGAAAGCTGGAGCTATATATCGATAAAGTGGCAGATCTTGGATTTGATGTAACAGATTATATAGAAGAATTTGATATTGGGAAGAAAGAGGAAGCTTCTGTCAGACAGATTTTTCAAATATTGGAGGAGGAGTTTCAGTATGCTGAAAAGCAAGGTGTGAGTGCAAGGCTGTATACGAATATTCCCTCCGGTTGGAAGCAGTTCTGGCATCTTATTTTAATTCTGTTAAATCAGAAGCAGATAAAAGGGCAGATAGATTTAAAATGCATTTTTGGCAGTGTCAATCTGGAGAAGCAAATAGATTATGGGAATAGCGGGAACAGATTTGACATGGATTTAGTCATGATTGAAAACTTCATTACAGCATCAGAATTTGCAGCATATGGATATAATACTTATGAACCGGGCGATCAAATATTGAAAAAAAATTCTGAGGAGGTTCTTTTTCCGTATTACATTATCACAAATAATGTTTATGTGATGGTGGCATATGATGGGACAATCATCATAGATAACAATAGTCGGGAGAGGGTCAATAGTATTGCAGATAAGTGCAGGGGGATGTTTGACGGAAAGTCAGAATTTTTAAAAGTGGTCAATCCCGATACCTATAGCTCTATTATTTTGGACAGAGATTTTAATCAGGATGGCAATGTCTTTGATGTCGTGAACCGAATCTGTGTGGCAGCGTTTTATTCAAAAGATATACTACGCAAAATTGTGCCGGAGAACTACCCGGACAGAAGTTTTGTGATAGAGACAGTAGGCATGTTTTACAGTTCCCTGATAAAGCAAAATATATCCATGTATTTTACAATAGAGTCAGTAAAGCATTTTATGGAATCAGAGGATAGCAAGAAGGAGGGACAATATTTCAATCTTCAGTTCACGCCGGAGATAAAATTAGAGATATTAAACCGGTTATATGAATATTTCAGCAAGTCAGAGAACTCCCGGATTCGTATGCTTAAGGATAATATCATGAGTAACGAGCTCCATATCTTTGGATGGGATAGCAAGATTATATGTGCCTGTCAATATTTGTATTATGGGAACACACCGGTAGATGCCATGAGTTTTGTGTATTCGCCTTCAGTCACAGGACATTTTGAAAAATATAATGAATATATCCTCAATTCGTACATGTGTCTGAATCAGGAGAAGTCACTTAAGGTGCTTAGGAATCTTATTAATTCATATGAAGATAGCGTAGGGTGAATGAATAAAAACAATAAGTGACTGTATGGCACGCGGACAATCTTGAATTTCATTAAAAACAACCAATGTCCTGTCGGAAGTAATCTTTTTTTCATCAATGAGGTTGGCAAGTTCATTAGTAATCCCCTCAACATCCGGGTCATAGTCAAAAACAGACTTCAAGTCCATGTTTTCGTCAAAGTTGAAATAGGCGATATCTTCAAATTTTTTTTTGCCAAATTCTTTGATAAGATACGTCTTTTCACATTGGCGGACACCTGTGATCAATAAAGTTTTTCGGTGAGTTTTGTCTTTTCATTTCAGTAATTTGCTTAATATATCTCGTAACATACGGATTACCCATTTTTAATTGCATTTATTGACCGAATAATTGTTTGGTGGCTC
>CACXFV010000131.1 GCA_902767015.1 uncultured Lachnospiraceae bacterium
GGGTGTAGGAGGTGTAATAATGGCAGGAAGTGCAAATTGGCTTTCAACAGCGCAAATTAAGGTTACACCGGAGCAGATGTCGGCTAAGGCGGCACAGGTAAAAATAAAGATTAATAAGATGAAGACAACATTTGCATCATTGGAGCAGAAGATTAATAACTCTGATCATTACTGGAAAGGTGAAGCAGGTAATACATATAGAAAGAAATATAAGGAATTTAAGACAATAACAGATACAATCGTGAGCAGGCTGGAGGAGCATGTCAGAGACTTAAATACTATGTCAGGAGTGTATCAGACAACAGAACAACAGGTGCAACAGATCATAGAAACGCTGCCGGTTGATATTATTTCTTAAAAGGAGGCAGAGACTTATGGGAAGAATAGAGATGAATTTGGCAATAGCTAATAGGCAGGCAGAACAGCTTGAGCAATTGTCAGCGACGCTGCGGCGACTTTCGCAACAAAATTTAAATTCATCAATACAGGATATAAAAAGAAATTGGGAAAGTGAAAGTGCTAACAGATTTTGTTTCAAAGGGACATGTCTTTCAAATAGTATACTGGCATCAGCAAATCAGTTAAAAAGAATAGCAGACAACATAAGAACTGTTGCAAGAAATACCTATAATGCAGAGAAGCGGGCAGAAGAAATCGCGAGGGCGAGGACATACAGAAATTGACAAAAGAAAATATAGAAGTTGTAGTGATTGTTATATGTGCAGCATTTGTTGTGTTTGTTTTCATTATGCTATTGCTGATTAAACTTGGAATTATCGGACATAAAAGTCCGTTAGGAAGCGTGAATAAGATTCATATCAATGGAGGTATGAATGTCGATTTTATGAGTGGAAGGAGTGCGGATATAGGATTAACCGGTTTTGGAGAAAACAGCTTGGGTACAGTGGTTGTAGGTGTGGAAAATGAAGGAGGTTTAAATATTATTTTTGAGAATGTCATAACCGGTATGACATTCTCAGGAGTTTTAATTGACAGACTGATTGTAGGAAGAAAGTTTGATAATAATTATTCAAATTTGGAAATATCTGATGATAAATCCATATCAAAATTACATATAGAGGTTATAAGAGATAAAAATTTAGTGTATATAAGAGATTTAGGCTCGACAAATCATACATGGATTAATGGTAACTATCTCACTGATATAACGAATGTATACTCCGGAGATATCATACGTTTGGGAAACAGTGAATATAGGATATATATTACATAAAATAACAGCGATAAAGCAGATTGGAGAACATTGATGAGAGTAGGAATCTATGATAAAAATGAACACTACGTCAGAAGAGTGTGTGAAATAATGAATGAAAAATATTTGGAGGATATGGAGCTTGTACCATTAAAGGATATGAAAAATAATGGTTTAAACGGAGCTTCTTTTGATGTCTTATTGATAAATCTGAATAATACATCAGGACAGGGGAATATAATAAAGCACGAAACAAAAATACCGGTGGTATATTTATCAGAGGAACAGGGAGAACCGGTAAGAGACGGAAAAGTGTATATTTTTAAATATAATAATGCACAGAAAATGCATGCTTCTATATTAGAATCTGTCACGTTGGCGGTAAATCTTAAAAATGAGGCCGAAAGGAGAGAAAAGGAGCGTCAGGAGGCAGAGAGAAGAGAAAGAGAACGTCAGGAAGCTGAAAGAAGAGAGAGGGAGCGTCAGGAGGCAGAGAGAAGAGAAAGAGAACGTCAGGAAACTGAAAGAAGAGAGAGGGAACGTCAGGAGGCAGAGAGAGGAGAAAGAGAACGTCAGGAAACTGAAAGAAGAGAGAGGGAGCGTCAGGAGGCAGAGAGAAGAGAGAAAGAACATCAGGTAGAACAACAAGAGCAGGAATCTTTAGAAGATATAAATCTATCAGGTATTAATACCAAAGTCATTACGTATATGAGTCTTGGAGGCGGAATGGGAAGTTCTACCGTTGCGGCGGGAACAGCGTCTTATTTTGCGAAGATCGGAAAAAGAGTATTATATATTAACTTAAAGCCATTTAATGGAACCGGATATCTTAGCAGTAAAGGGGAAAATATTTCGCTGAAAGATATCATAGAGGACATACAACATGGATGTGCCAATACAGAAGCGTTATTTAACAATATTTGCATTAGTCAGATGGGAGTGTATATATTAGATAATTTCAAAGAGAATTTTGATATGGAAAAACTGAACAAACATATTCTTGCGAAACTTATATTACAGGCTGATAGTATAGGAAAATTTGATATAGTAATATTCGATATTCATGCATCATGGACACAATGGGTAAGCAGAGTTTTAGAATTGTCAGATAAAATTTGTATAGTTGCAGACGGAAGCGAATTTTGTAATACGAAATTACAGAATGTGTTTAGTTTATTAAATGACGGCGATAGATTTTTTTGGCAAAAGACAGCAGTTATTTATAATAAGTATAAGACAATGCCAAAAGTGGCTCAATATGTAGAGGCAAAGGTGATGGGTGGAATTGGTTACATGGACAGTGAAAAACCGCAGGATGTCATTAATAGAATGTTGAATATGAAATTTTTAAACAATCTCATTAAATAGGAATAAACATTTAAAATTTATCATCGCAATGAACGAGAGAAAAATATATTGGAAAGGATGGTAGTATAACAGAAGTCTGTTATATTCATGGTAAAAAAATGGGAAGAAAAATTTCAGTTGTTGAAAATAGTAATGTCAAATTATTAGTATATGAGACAGAGCAGGAAAAGAAGAATGAAGTTGGTATTAATTTTGCAAAATATAGTGATACACCTCATTTGGTTGAAATGAATTTTGAGGAGAGTAATTACATAAGAGGAAATTATGATATTTCTGAATGTATTCCAATTATGGAGAGTATATCAGGATATCCGGGTAGAGATGAAGTGTTTAATCTGATTAAAAAGATGTTGTACATATTGGAAGAATTGCGGGATTCATTTATTTGTGAAGAGGATTTGTTTTTAAATAAGGATTATATCTATATTGAAAAAAAGTCTAATCTTATCAAATATGTACTGGCACCGGAACTGCGCAAAGAGAATAATTCCATCATCAAAGTCATAGAAGATATTCTTGTAACGACAAATTGGAAGCGCATTGAGGTAAAGTCTTATTTGAATGTTCTGTCCAAGGCAATTGGTATACCGGGGATTACTTACAGCGAGATTATAGATGTTATTTCTAAAGAGTTGGAAAAACCGATACAGTACCAACCGGTAGAAACACCGGCCAGTGAAAAGGCGCAAATTGTTAAGAATAATGTTACGGTTGAGAATGTAAAACTTGTAGAAGAAGATAACGTTAGTGATGACGATGAAGGTAGTTCAGATACAGGAGAACTTAAGCCGGTATCTGCAGCGCCACAGGCGCCGACACCACCGGCATTCACAGCACCACAGGCGCCGACACCACCGGTATCTGCAGCACCACAGGCGCCGACACTACCGGCATTCACAGCACCACAGGCGCCGACACCGGTGGTATCCGCAACATCACAGGCACCGACACCACCGGTATCCATAGCTCCACAGCAGCCTCAGGCAATGTCAACAGTGCAGTATGATGAGATAGAAGAAGATAATCATTTTGGAGAGACGACTGTTTTGGGAATGTCTAATCAGCCGATGGTATTTCCGGCATTGATCAGAATCAAAACGCAGGAAAAAATTATCATCAATAAATCAGAATTTTATGTAGGCAAGGATCCTTCCCGGGTAGATTATTGCGTATTTGATAACAGTGCTGTCAGCAGAGTTCATGCTAAGATCATATGCAGGAATGGAGAATTCTTTGTTGTGGATAACCATTCAACAAATCATGTATATGTGAATGGAATGTTGATTGATGCCAATGTGGAGGTCAGATTAACACATGGTTCGAGAGTGAGATTGGGCGATGAAGATTTTGAATTTAGATTCCAGTAAAATAAATGTGTCATTTGTCAGAATAAAACGCATCTTGTCAGAAGAATAACAATGTCTGGATAAAAATGGTTACAATGTAGCTATAAAATTTGATGCAAAGATACATTTGGGATAAGGAGGAAAGCGATGGCTCGATTTAATGTAAGAATCAGTAATGTTAATGCAAATGTTTACAATATAGCAAGTGTTGCCAGAGAGATTAATAGCTGCACACGTGAAATTGAGAGAATCTGTAATAGTCTCAGTATTTCTTACTCGACCGGCTGGTATATAAGAAATCAGTTGAGACAGGTAAATGTGAACCTTAATGATAAGTCAAAAAAAATCAGTAATATGGGACAAAGGCTCAGCTATGCAATGGAATTATATAAAAAAAGCGAAACCAAGATTGCCAATGAGATATCCGGTTTTTCTATTGCTACGATTGGTGGAAAAGCAGTAGGGGGATACGTTCCGGGATATGTACCTGATGGTACTAAAGAGAAAAATTCGATTTGGACATGGAAGGATACGCTTAAAATCATTGGTAAGGCAGGAGTAATCGGAAATATCTCCGGTTTTGTGGGGAATCTTATTTATGGGATTGCGGATGGAGAATATGATACCTTTGACAAAGCATTGTTAAATGGCACCAAGACAGCTAAAAATTTGTGCAGTAGTTTAAAGAGTATTTGTTCCCTGGTGGCCTCACAGGATTGGGATGAATTGGTCGGTCTGAATGCATATAAAAGTAAAGGTATTACGGGGGTAGGATCATTTTTTAAAAAGTTAGCAGATGAAAATTGGAAAAAAATCGGCGATGTTGCCACGGACAGTAAGAACATTACGGCTTCAAAGGCAAAAAATTTCTTTACCAATGCGGGAACTGTTCTTACTGTTGTGACAGAAGGGATAGAAAATTTTCAGGAGAATGACAATAAAGGACGAGCTGTGGCAGAGACAATCGGGGAATCAGCGGTTAATATTGTATTGGATTTTGGGGTGACTACACTTGCTGGAGCAGGATTGACAGCGGCAGCAACGGCCCTTGGTGTTACAGCCGGAGCCCCCGCGATTGCGGTGGGGGCGGTTTCAGTAGCAGCAGTTTGGGGAATTAATTCGCTTACAAAGTATTTAACAAAAAAGTATGGAGCAGAGGAAAAGGGATTTGATGAGCTTGTCTCAGATACAATCCTGGATGGTGGAAAGGCGATGATAGATAAAGCCGGTTCCTATGCAAAAGAGCAGTTTAGTCATGCAAAGGAGAACTTAAAGAATATTACAAATGTATTGAGAAATCCGCATCCTGCATGGTCAGGGGCATGGTAGTGAGTGGTAGGAAGGAGAAAAGAGAAAAATGAATTTTCAGGAATTGTTGCCAATAGGTTCTGTGGTATTGCTAAAGGGTGGAGAAAAAAAATTAATGATTTTTGGCATCGGTCAGACAGATATAGAGTCGGGAGTTTCTTTTGACTATATTGCTGTGGCATATCCGGAAGGAAACATGGGAGAAGGAACACAGTTCCTATTTAATCATGATGATATCGAAGAAGTATATTTTAGAGGAATGGAGGATGAAGAGAGAACAGAGTTTATCAGCAGATTAGAAGAGTTTTACAGAGAGCAGGAAGAAAATTTGGAAGATGGGAATCAGTAAAAAAGATAGAATGAATAGTATGTAAGATTCTTAACATAAGAGAGAGGTAGAAATATGCAATTTTGTGTTAGTTGTGGAAGTCAGATAAATGACAATGATTCAAGGTGCCCATTTTGTGGTGCAACACAGGGAAATCAACAGGAATATGGTCAGAGTAGTTATGCACAGGAGCAGTCAGGATATGGTCAGAGCAGTTATGCACAGAATCAGCCGGGATATGGGCAAAGTAGTCATGGTCAGTTGAATAATGATCAGAAGCATGCGGAGAGAACAAAAAATGTGCAGGATACACTAAGTAAACTGCCGTTATCACCGGGATTTATTATGTCTGCGATATCCGGTTCTGTACTGATGATTGTGGCAATGATTGTATTCTTTCTATGTTGTGCTGAAGAATTATGGTTTGGATTAATATATGGTGTAGTGGTATTGCCATTGAACATATTTGCGATAGGACAGATTATTTTTATTATTAATGGCGCAACAAAGAAGGAATACATGCATACATCAGGGTTAACCGTGATGAATGTAGGTGTTGTGATGAAGGAAGTATATGAGATCATTTCGACAGTGATATTCTTTTTCAGTATGATTTTTCAATTAATAAGAGACAGCGGCTATTCAAGAGAGGCAAGCTATTTTGGAGTTTCCAGACAATACCATAGTATGTTGGGATTATCATGGCTGATTTTTATTTTGTGCATGGCAGTTTTAATCATCTCTGTTATTTCGTATGGTAAGTGCAGTGACATTTTAAAGACACTGAAAAGAATTCAGATTAGTCAATATATTCCAAACGGAAATCTTTCTATGTTTCCGGTTGTTATTTTCTTTATCAGATTCGCTCTATTACTGATTTCGTCGATGGTATCATTTGTTTCAGCATCAGGACTTCCGTCATTTTTAAGTGGAGTTAATGTGGCAATGGGAATTTATATATTGTTTATGGCAATGTTTTATCTGTTTTCTGCAATAGCGATTATTTCTGCAAATAGTAAGCTTGCACGGTGCAGATATGAGACGAGATAAAAGGACTGCCCTAAGGATAAAAGGCTGGTTAAAGTACAGTAAAAAGAGGGAGGTGGACTATATGAAGAAAGGTTTTAGATTGGTTATGTTGGCCTTAGGGATTATGTTATTAAAAAAATCAATAAGTAAAAATTAAAGAGGAGGAAAGACAGATGGTTTTAATTATTTTAGGAATTTTAATGATGGCAGGTGGTGCGGGATGTGCCATACATGGTGTGGAATTGAACAGTAGTGTTGAGGCACAACTTACCAGTATGTTAACCAGCGGAAGTGCTAATCCGGGAACATCATGGATTATTATAGGAGTTGTTGTTGCTATTATAGGTTTGATTTTGTTAATTGTCGGGGCTGTGAAAAAAAACAAGTAGATATGAAGAAATGAAATCGCTGATGCCTAGAGAGATTTAGGCGTCAGCAATTTTGGTACATAGCCGGGAGGGCAGAGAAAGGATGAATATATGAAAAATCAAGTGAAAAGACGTATTATTAGTGTAATGATGATTTTTATCATTATGCTCAGTAATTTACCACTAAACTGGTATAATACTTATGCTGATGAAGAGAAAGGAGAATCAACGGATGATTTGGATGAATTTACGGAAGAAGAGCTGGAAGACGGAATACTTCACTATACAGTTGCCGGTGGTATTAATGACTGGAATCCGCTGAATAAAGCCAATGAGATGGAAATTACCGCACGAGAGGGTGTATATGCAAAGAAAGTAAC
>CACXFV010000132.1 GCA_902767015.1 uncultured Lachnospiraceae bacterium
TATGTGCACTTCATTGCAGGGATATAGACTTAGAGAGAGGAACTATATATGTGCATCAGACAGTTCAAAGGGTGCAGATAAAGGAGAATCATAGCGAGAGTGTTCGTAAAACTGAGCGGAGGGTCATAGAGCTTCCCACAAAGAAGCAGCACCGCACAGTCAATATTCCGGAGGTTCTCATCACTTACATAGAAGATTTTTATAAAGAAGGCTGTTTTCTCTTAAGTGGTACCCATGATGTTCCGTATCAGGAGAGAACCTTACAGAATCGCATGGAAAAGTTATTGTCGGTGTATAAGCTTGATATTAATTTTATGAAATTACATAGCACAGTTGTTAAGGAAAAAGCGGATAGAGAAATATTATTTAATGTATTTAATGGCGCATCCTCGTTTAAACCATATGGAGAAATACTTGATGTGGACTGGCTTAAGGCAGAGATGGCGGTTGATCTGAAATCTTTACGAATGTTACTAGGTATTGCACTGGAGGATGTCAGCAGTTACATGGGAATCTCGCAGGAGGAATATGGAAAATTGGAAGCAGGCGATGAATATCTGTCTTGGGACCAGTTCCTTGCCTTATTATTTTTCTTCCAATATAACAGAAAAACAGAGGGCATATTAAAACCATTGGGACTTTTTCCAAGTGCGTTGGAGCAGAAGCTGTTGCTTGGCAGTGGATAAGTGAGTGGCGGGAGTAGTTTATACTTATGAATGATAGGAAGGAATGAGACGGTGGAGAGAGAATTTGAAGAGCTTAATAATATTGATCGTGATACATTGATAGAGAAAATGACGGCTGAAATCAGAACTCTTGGAGAAATGTTTGGATTATCTGATGTTGATATTGCGGAAAAGTCGGGTATGGATGAGAGGCAGTTGTCTGCAGTGATTAAGGGTGAAACAAAAATGAAATGGAGTGAGTACCTTGCTTTGTTATTTCTGTTCTGGAGAAACGAAAAAAGCAGAAAGGTAATTGAAGAAAAAGGACTTTTCCCTGTTGAATTGAAGCGTGCAATGTCTGTCAACCGCACATTACATGAGGTAAATACACAGCCGGTCTATCAAAGCGGGCGAACCGTTAAGTAAATAGCTAAAAAGATATTATGATTTGTATTCTACTATTTTACAGGTATGCTTTTTCTCCGGCAGGTGCATGTTTGTCATAATTAATTCCAACCAGCAAAATGGCTCCACCAAAGTTTTTTAATACATCTGCATAGCCTTCTTTGCCCGGAAGTTCCTCAAATTGCAGATAATAATCCCGATAAATATAATAGGCAGGTTTAATAACGCTTCTGAGGCTGTTCTCATTATAATAATGTAAAGGGAGTCGTCTCTTCCACATGAATTTCTTTCATTTACTAAACCTATCAGTTCTGTCTTGTTAATATAATCAGAACCGACAATTCTTTCAAACGCACTTTTTCACGGATTCACATATATGTCCATATCACTGCCTATTCAGCAGTAAACAGCATTCTATTCTTAATGGTTATGTTGAGAAGACAGTTTTGCCTGCGTTAAATGCTAACAACATCAATTCAATAGATTGCGCATCGCAACGTCTGAATTTCAGATAATAATATAGAGTATTCAGGTAATTTTTAAATGATATTTCTTTTTCTCCGACAATTGGCATATTAATATCTTTTCCTAACATAAAGCTGGTTAATCTGGACAAAAGAAATTTCTCGTTGACGTAGAGTAACCTGTCATCATCAAGCTGTTCTTTTAATTGTATTGGTTTTCTTTTAAGAAGCCAAAATGTTTCGTATGCTTTAATTTTAATTTCATTAATATGCTGTATATCCTGATAATCTTTTAAACGCTGAATATCAGAAAAATAATCCATAATCGCATGAGTAAGCGACATTTCATGAATATAAGCTACCTTATCTAGATGATTAACTACTAAAAAATCAGACATTTCCTGACTGATATATTTAATACGGTTTTTAATCACCTCTGTGCCTACGCTTTCTAACAATTCATCGTATTTAATATACGTATTTTCAATATTAATCATAAATATTACTCCCTGTCAATTCAAATACCATACATGCATTTTTTCCGGGTAAAAAATCACGATATGTCTGATACTCGTTCTTTTCAATTTCTCCATAATGAATACGAGCACTATTTCCTAACTTATGATTTCGGACTTTCCCATTTTTAATCATTAATAATCCATTCTTTGCAATTTCTTCAGCAAAATTACTTTGTACGTTATTTGTATACATTTTAATTCTTCCCTTCATCATTCATCATTCATCAAGCACATCTCTCAAACACCCCTTCGCAGTGTTAGATAATGCTATGTTATTTTTTGGGGTACTATTTTCCAAGGTATTATTCTTTTTATGATACTGAGATGACGGACTGTCATTGTCAACATTATTCAAGCTGCCACTGCATTCATCTTTATTGTTTTTTAGTTCTTTTAAGCGTTGGAAAAAACCACTCATTTCATCGGCCAAACCAGATAATCTATTTAACAATTCTGTATATTCTTTGAAAACAGGATCATTTTGATGGTAAGGATAAACAATTTCATGATCAATTTCTCCCCATCCTTCTTCAAATAAAGTTCGAACTTGTATTTCCAAATATATTCCGCAATATTTTATAATGTAATGTACAGAACGATATATCTTTCCGTCTAAAATAGAATCCGGAGATAAATATTTTTCATAGATTTCATGAGAATCGCCGTTTCTGATATGAACTTTGGGCTTTTCTGCAATGTAATTATGACTTTCATCTTCATCAAAATCTGCTAATGAATCTTTAATGTAATAGTCTGTATTATTCTCAAAGTTTGATAACAAATACTGGTGAAAATTAATCCAATCCTCTTTAAACAGAATCAAACATCTGATGCCTATTAAATCTGTGATGAATTTCTCATAATTGTTCTTATTAATACTTTTATATTTTTTGGCATTCTCCTGTTTTTTTCTTATGATTTTTTCCAACAAATGTTCTGCATTTTTAATTCTTGGCTTAAATGAATGTATTTTAATATTTGCTTGTTCTGGTCTGTTTATATTTTTTAAATACTTAATAA
>CACXFV010000133.1 GCA_902767015.1 uncultured Lachnospiraceae bacterium
CGTTCGGAAATCCTCTTTGAATGATGTCTCCGTTCGGGAATCCTCTTTGAATAATGCCTCCGTTCGGAAATCCTCTTTGAATGATGCCTCCTTTAAGAATACTTCTATAAGCGAGGCCTCTGTCAGGGAAGTCATTGACCAATATAGATTTGAGAAGCATACCTACACTGCCAATGAGATTGCAGCTTTCAAGTCAAAAGAAGAAGTGTTTGAATTTTTGTATCTTGCTGAGAAGTATATCGGCAAGCCTCTAAGCGGAGCAGACGTCAACACTTTAGTCTACATATATGACGTTTTACACTTTGCACCGGAGCTTATCGAATATCTTCTGGAGTACTGTGTAACGAATGGACACAAGAGCTTACGATACATCGAAAAGGTAGCACTGTCATGGGCAGAAGAAAACATTAATACGCTAGAGCTGGCCAAGTCTCATACAGACCTGTTCAGTAAAAATTGCTATCCTGTGTTGAAAGCGTTTGGCTTAAACGGACGCAATCCCGGTACGGTAGAAAAAGCTATGATTGTAAAATGGACAGACACCTATGGTTTTCAGATGGACATTATATTAGAGGCATGTAACCGCACCATCAATACCATCCATCAGCCAAGCTTTGACTACGCGGACTCCATTTTGTCAAGTTGGAAGAAAAAAGGGGTAAAATCCTTGTCTGATATTAAATTGTTGGACGACGAGCATTTAAAAAGCAAAAATACCAAAACTTCTACTGGCAATACCAAAAATAATGGTGGGAATAATACCCATTCATCCGCCTATGACAACAAGGGAAAGAACAGCTTCAATAATTTTAATCAAAGAAGTTATGATTACGAAGAACTTGAAAAAAAGCTGTTAGGAAATGCTTGAGATATGACAGACCCGCATCTTTTATAGGATGGCATGCCTGTAACCATTCAGCGCCAACCAAAAGATTGCTTTATATTTTACTTTATGAAAGGAATTTATTTTATCATGTCACTAACGAATATGCAATACGATGAGATTATCCGCTCCTACAACAGAATCGGTCTTGAGAATAAACGCAGACAAAACGAAAGAATTGCCGAAGTATACGAAGCAATTCCACGTATCAGGGAGATTAATGATGAAATTTCTTCTATTTCAGTCAATACCGCTAAGCACTTACTACAAAGTAACCAAGATACAGCCGTCAGTTCTTCCAGTGAATATATGTCAGAATTTAAGGCGCGATTACATGCATTAAAAAGCGAAAAGCTTTCTCTTCTTGAGAAAAACGGTTTTTCTGCAGACTATATGGATATGCATTATCAATGCAGTGATTGTCAGGATACCGGCTATATAGGCAACCGGAAATGTCACTGCTTCACACGTGCTGAAATTGAGATTCTTTACAGACAATCTAACCTTAGAGAACAATTGGCAAAACAGAATTTTGACTCCTTTAATATCAGCTTATATGATGACAGTAATGCCTCCACAGACACTTCAACAGGAAAAACACCACGGCAAAATATGTTAAGTGTCTTATCCTTATGCCATCATTTTGTTGACAACTTTGGCGCAGATAATGCAAAATACCATAATCTGCTTCTGTTTGGCAAGACCGGTGTGGGCAAAACATTTCTGACACATTGCATTGCGAGGGAATTATTAGATAAAGCTTTTTCTGTCATCTATCTTTCCTCTATTCACTTTTTTGATATCCTTTCAGACGCAACGTTTGATAAAAATAACATAAGTGCCCAAAGTAAGGCAGATTACATCTCAAATTGTGATTTACTAATCATTGATGATCTTGGCACAGAATTATCAAATTCTTTCACCAATTCTGCCTTTTTTAATATCATAAACGAACGACTTCTCTCCAACCGGTCTGTCATCATCTCGACCAACCTGATTTTTCCTGAGCTGATGGAGAGATACTCGGAGAGACTTACCTCAAGATTAACAAAGGAATATACTTTCCTAAAAATATACGGTGACGATTTACGCCACCGCATGTTATAAATTATCCTCTAATAATATATTTCTGACCTTTGCCACAAGCTTTTCCAAATATTCATACCCTATGCCATAATCTACCAGTGCCCCTCCAAATGCCGACTCTACATCCAATGCCTCTCCGGTGAATTCTCTGATAGAATACACATTGACGGCATGTTCAAACTTTTCGTATACCTGCTTTTTTAGCAAATCTGTCATAACCAGCACTAAAGTAGCGTCGTCAAAATCCTCCTCCTCCAATGGTTCTGACTTCTCAATACTGATATCTATTCCCTTACTCTTTGCAATCGCCGCTGCCTTGGGATTAACCGGCTCATTAAACAACACCACCAACCCTCTGGATTCTGTCTTTATTTCATCATTTCCACTAATATCATCATATATCGCCTTTGCCAAAATACTCCTACATGTTCCACCCATACTCACAAAAATTAGTTTCTGATACCTGCTCATAATACGACCTCGATTCTGCATAAAATATTTTATACATGTTCTATCTGATAACCCGCCGCCTTGAGTAATCTGTTCATTATTGCCTGTCCTAATTCCTGACTTTCAAATGACTCGCCAAAAATATAATCAACCTTCTCTGCATCAAAATCTCTGAGAATCTTATAGAGATTTCTTGATATACTCAATTCATCTGATCTGCTTCCGATAGACACCACGGAAACAACATCACTATTTTCATACCTCATTATTGACTCATCACTTGCGATAATTCCCACTTTGAAACCATCGCTACTGTATCTTTCAGCTAAACTGTTAATCTTCTGTGCAACACTGTGACTGTCGCCCTCAAATATTTTAAAATCCGCTTTCGGTGCATAATGCTTATACTTCATTCCCGGTGCTTTTGGTTTCATATCAGAGCCAGCATCTCCAGACGGACCAAGTATCGCCTTATCTATCTCAACATGCCCAATGACCTTCTCAAGCATACTCCTTGTAACATAACCCGGTCTCAGAATCATTGGAACCTCCGTCGTCATATCCACTATGGTGGACTCAATACCGATTCCCACTGCTCCCCCATCCAATATCATCGATATTCTTCCATCCAAATCCTCTTTCACATGCGCTGCCGTTGTAGGACTTGGTCTGCCGGAAGTATTCGCACTCGGTGCCGCTATGATTAAATCAGAATATTCTATCAGCTTCAATGCAATCTTATTCGCAGGCATCCTCACTGCTACCGTATCAAGTCCCCCCGTTGTCCCATAAGGTACTACATCCGACTTATTAAAAATTATCGTCAGCGGTCCCGGCCAAAACGCCTTCATCAACTTTATCGCTGCCTCCGGAATATCCTTCACAATTCTCTCAACCTGCCGCATATTGCATACATGTGCTATCAACGGATTATCTGAGGGTCTGCCTTTTGCCTGATAAATCTTTGCGGATGCACTCTCATCAAGAGCATCCGCCCCCAGACCATATACCGTTTCTGTGGGAAATGCAACCATATTTCCCTCCCTCAGAAACTTTGCCGCTTCATCAATCACATTAATATCTATGTTATTCTCATCTACTGTCCTAATTACTGTATTCATGATACAAAATCCTATGTGCTCCTGCTGAAATCTTGTATAACTGTTTTAAAACAACCATCTTTAACAATTCTACACAAATAGAAAAATATACGCTTACACCTAATTACTAAAAGATATTTTATATTATTTAAACATTATATCACTTTTCACTATTAAATCATATTAAATATTTGTTAAAGAGATTTTACAGTTTATGGATTCAACTCATTCCTGTGAATAGTAACATGCACAATATCTTCCAGATACTTGACTATTCCTTCACCAATGGCACTTGCGACAAAATCCACATCCTCCGTTCGAGTCATTACCACAGTCATGCCTCTTGCCTCTAAAAACCGCTTTAATTTTAATGCCATCGCGAGATTAGTATCCTTTTCAAGTTCATTATTGATACCGATTTTCCGGGTTCAAAATCTCTATATCCTTGTAGGGATAACTACCTCTGCTTTCCCCCGATCAGTACATTCTTTCCCTCAAAGGCAAAGCCATACTTTCTTATATTGTCCTCCTTAAATCCCAATACCTTAAGTTCTTCATCGTACTTCTTTTCATCAATCTGTTTGAGTGCGGCTTCCACTGTCTGTTCAAGGTCTGTTTCTTTCTTTTTGCTTTTAACCTTAAATTCAATAATGATCGCATCACCTTTGCCAGCTTCCCCTTCACTGATATCTTTCGGATAGATCATAATATCATATCTTCCCAGTCCGCTCTCTCTGTTGGATTTAAGAATATACCTGCCTGACAGGTCAACCATAAGCCCCAGTACAAATCCGTGATAAAAACGCTCCGGCTCACTTTTTCCCATCTTTCTGCCGGTGTCAAAACTGCTGAAAATCTGTAAAGTCACACTTTCCATATATTCATTCATTGCATCCAAGTCGCCGATAAGTAATGCTTCGATAAAATCATTATAATGGTCTTCCACTTCTCCAAACCAGTCGCTTACCATACGATAAAACATCTTCTTTACTTCTTCATTGGTTATGGCAAGTTTAAATATTGTATGCTGATTTCCTATGCACTGATCTCCTGTCTGATATTGTAAAACCTTCAGATACCCCGTGGCTAACAGCAGACTCCATATGGCACTGTCACTTGTATCAAGATTCTTATATACAATCTGCTCATCCACAGGCACATTGATCGCCTCTCCCTCAAGTAGCTGTTCAAATAATTTTTTCGTCTTCGCACCACTTTCACGAATCAATTTTCCTACCAGACTGTTGGAACTTGTATTCGCCCAGTAAGTCATCTTCTTTTTCTTATCCAGATAATTAATAATTGACCATGGATTGTAAATATCAGGTATCTGACCAAAAATGAAACCATCATACCAGAATTTCACACTCTCTTTATCCGTAAGCCCATACTCATCCATTGCCGCATAAACTTCTGACTCCGTAAATCCAAATGCTGTAGCATATTTTTCGGACGTCGTACTTACAACTTCCAGATTATTCAGGTCTGAAAAGATTGACTCCTTGCTTACTCTCGTTATACCAGTCATAACTGCTCTCTCCATATATGGATTCGTCTTAAAAGTGGAATTAAACAAACTTCTGATAAATGAAGTAAACTCATTCCAATATCCGTTCACATAGGCTTCCTGCATAGGCGTATCATATTCATCCAATAAAATAATAACCTTTTTACCATAATATCTGCTAAGATAATCCGAAAGATGATAAATTGCCAATGTCGCATCATTATCACTCATACTGACATTTACCCTGTGATATGTGTCTATACTGTTTTTACCTAAAACCCCACTATCTAACAAGTAATCATATTTCTCATATATATCTGCAATTAACTGACATATTTTTCCTCTTGCCTGTTCATACGTCGGCTCTTTCACATTCGCAAACGAAAGATATATCACAGGATAAGTTCCCTGAATCCTCCTGTATTTCTCATCTTTCCATATATTAAGATTTTCAAACAAATCCCCGCGATTACAATATTTATTTGAAAAAAAAACCTCAAGCATACTCATATTGAGTGTCTTTCCAAATCTACGTGGGCGTGCAATCAGCGTCACATCATCAGCACTTTCCCACCATTCTTTTATAAAATTCGTCTTATCAATATAAAAATAGTTATTTGATACTATTTTTTCAAAATTCTGTATTCCTATTCCTACTGCTCTTGCCATGTTTCAACTCTCCTTCTTGACACAGCAATGACCGGTTGTTGCTGTCCTGCTTTCCACCATACACCGCGCTTTCTAATACATCAACTAAATATGACCTATTATTTTTTCAACTGCTATGTCCCCAAAACCCTGTAATACTTATTATATTAATCCTGTACCAACTCCAGTAGGTCTCTTTTTCTCTTCTTACAGCTACAGTTAATGCACAATATCTCCCAGATACTTGACAATTCCTTCACCAATAGCACTTGCTATCCTTTCCTGATAATACTCGTCCTTAAGATTCGTTGCTTCCTCCCAATTAGACAAAAATCCACATTCCACAATAACAGCCGGACACTGTGATTTCAATAATATGTAATAACTGTCATTAGATTTTTCAACTCTTTTATTCCCACCATCAATCCTCTCTTTTAAGGACAACTGAATTGTTGCTGCCAGCAGCTTCCCCTGGTCTGACGCAGAATAATAAAACACCTGCGCCCCCTTTACCTTCTCAGAACTGTAACTATTCTGATGAATACTGACACATATATCCGCATTTGCCTCATTGATAATATTAATCCTGTTTTGCATATCAGACTTTTTCTTACTTGAAGCCTCGGCATCACCCAAATCTACATCCTCCGTTCGAGTCATTACCACAGTTATGCCTCTTGCCTCTAAAAACTTGCTTAGTTTTAACGCAATCGCAAGATTAATATCCTTTTCAAGTTCATTATTGATACCGATTTTTCCGGGATCAAAGCCTCCATGTCCAACATCAATCACAACCTTATAGCCTTCGCCCTTATCCGCCTCCGTCTCCTGATTATGCACACCATTATCCTTCTCAATCCCCTTGGTTGCCTGAACATAGTATATATCCGCATTGTAATATACGGATACAGTCAACACCAACAAGAGCATAAGTGCCCCCATCAAAATCTCAAGTTTATCTTTCAAATTCATTCTCCACTAATATGTCTATTTTATACAATACTATGTATCCGTACAACCTGATTATGAAAATTTATATATAACAGCTCAGCAATATCAATCGGTAATGCAACTATCCGCCGGTAACCTTCTTCATTTAATTGGTATATTTTATAATCGTATTCCAAATATCACTATCCTCAAGTCCCAGTCGCCACGCCGCTACTCCTGCTATATTGTATTTAGCTAATAACTTCAGCTTTTCTTCTATAGAAGTGCTGTCTTCAATCCAAATTCTGATCGTATTTCCATTATCATCATATTCGCCATAATTCTGTCCAAAATTATCCACCCATGTAGGTGTGACACCATGCGCCGTCAGTGTCTGAATCGCCGATGCCATGTCTACAGACACACATTCCCTGACATTTCCATCTACATCCTCTGTCCATATTCTCGTATAAAAAGGTATGGCTAAAACTACTTTTTCGGAAGCAACACTGTTAACCACCTGTGAAACTCCGGATTCTACCCACGGCAATGATGCCACCGAACCTGAACCCGAATCCGGTCCCCAGTGTTCATCATATCCCATGATAACAATATAATCTGCCACTTCCCCCTGCGCCTTCAAATTATAGTATTCATTTCCTGCCTCAGGAACCTTATCATCCACGGACAGGATAATTCCGTTAATCCTGCACTTTACAGACAATTCTCTTAAAAACTGTATATAATCATCCGCTATATCTGCGGTAATATATTCAAAATCAATATTAATACCATCAAAATTATACTCAATGGCACTTGCCACTAATTGGTTAATAATTTTTTCTCTCTTAGAGGTATACGGAAAAATCTGCTTATTGTCAGACTCCGACGACTGATCATCCACCATCGCCCATACATTCAGCCCTACAAGATGTGCTCTTTTGACATAATCAGCGTCAGCAAGAGATGTCATATTGCCATCATTATCCGACAAACGATACCATGTGGGTGAAACCACATTAAGCCCTTTTGTCGGTGTCACCAAATCTATCAGTTGACTATTCGCCGTCTGGGAGGTAACCATATGCCACGCCATACTCACTGTTCCGCCAATTGCAAGTCCTGAATACTCAGGCTCGACAAAATCATTAGTAAGCAGTACACTGTTTCTCTTAGACATATCTGAATTTTTCACATATCCAAAATATCCATCAGCCGTAACAACATTGGACCATTTTCCCTCCGTATCAAGAATTGTTATCTCTGTCTCCTCTTTACAATCGTATACAATATCCGCTTTAATTCCTGCGCTCTTTCTAAGCTTAACACCCTTTTTCAGGGAAGACTTGTCCACGGTAATATTCCATTGATTCGTAATGCACACTCTTGACGGATTTTCATAATATGCATATTCTATATTGGAATACTGTTCCACAAAATCTATCGCTATGTAAACCTGTGAACCACTCACCTTAACAATGACATAATCTGCTGTATTCTTCGTCTTTGTCACATAATAATCCTGACTGCCGACATCAGCCTTTATCACATCAATCGGTGTAGTGTAAATTAATATATTCTCATTTGTATCCCAATAAAACTTATCATTAATAATATCCTTTACAAATTCATAATCAAGATATACTCTGCCATTCTCTACCATAGCCTTTTTTTCCAGAATGGTATTCTGCAAAATAATTGCTGCCTGCTTATCAGCATCTATTCCGCTCTCTCTATTCAGTCCATATATCTCTAGTAATTCTTCCCCCGAAATATGCTTCTTAGACGGGGTACGCTTCTCTATAACATTACCAACCACAATAATCACAATAGCCAAAATAATCACTACTATAACAAATGCTGCAGATGCCGTACGTCTCTTCAAACCACTGTCCTCCTATATGTTGATAGTATATTATAACATTTTTTTAGTATTGCGTCATTATAATTTTACATATTTTTAAATGCTGTAATGCGGCTTCCACACGTTGGAAGACACTTTGCGAATGGCGCGGTTACCTGAACTGTTACGTACCGGTTACCATTCACAGATACCCTCCACCTGCACCTCATGCCCCATTTCAGCTAAGAACAACTGAAACCAAATTGATGCTGCTCAACAATTGGTTCCTATGCAACAATTATTGCATGCAACAACTGATTGCACATAACAGCTGATTGCATACAACAACTGATTGCACACAACAACTGATTGCACACATAACCTGACATTCAGTTTGGTGGAGGTTTCTCGTTTTGTTATGACAACCGGCAACAAGCGACATGAATGAATCTCATCTCAAATAGCGTGTTTTATAATCTTTCCTTCATTAAATCCATGTCATTATCCTGCACAGTTGTCTTGTGATATATTATTCAGAATCCCGCCTATTTTATTAAAATCCCAGTAGATATTCATATAAAATCTAAAGAAATATGACCTCAGCTTTATAAAGCCTCTTATATAGTCTATAGTCATTGATTGCACCGTAATGCCATTCATCATTGCACAAGCTGCCTTAAGTTCTCCTCTAACAGCTGCCTTCTCTCAAGCATATCTTCCGTAAATACGCTCTTAAGTATATTAGGAGTCCAGTCATATAATTCAGAAACATATCCATTCACAGGATAATCCGGTCTTGCCGGCTGCTGATAATCATGCACATACGTAATCGCATACAGCTTAGTTCCCGCATACATGTTACGGTCAGTTTCCGCACTGGAAAGCCTCAGTATCTCCTCCTCATCAACAAATACAAATATACTGTCTTCACCTCTTTTCTCCACTCTTTTATATGATGCCACTACATAATCTTCACCATCTGCAAACTGTATTCTTATATCAACAATACTTCCTTCTAAAACCTCAGGATTCAATTCAATACCGGAATACATCTGCAATCTCAGACTATCGTCTGCCTTCTCATCAGTCAGTATTATGTCTTTGTCAATCAGTGCTCCCTTACTAACATCTATCTTTATCTCCTTCCCCAAAATATCCTGCTTATCCGGAAATTTAATATTATCCTCTCTGTCAACACTTATGACATGATGTTCTAAATCCTCATCGGAAACCTTATCTCCCTTTTTCATATCCGCCTTTAGTGTATACAATATGTGCTGCTCCTTTTCACCATCCAGCATATTTTTACTGTTTCCTCCTATACCTTTTCGTGAAATAGTCACATACACACCAAACATGACACATGCCGTCAAAAATCCTGCTGCTGCATACACAAAATGCTTTTTTCTTTTCCATATAATAATCTTATCTAATCCTCCAAAATGATTGTTTTGACTTCTTCCAGCTGTTTTCTTTCTATGCAGAACGGATTAGGTATTAATGGCATTCTAAACATTTTTATGCCCAATTGTTCCTCCATGTATATAGCAGACTTCATATCTCCAAATGAAAATACATACTTCCACTTATCACCTTTATCACCGATAAAATTGTCTCTATAAATTCCCATGACTTCTTCCATCTTCCAAGGACTGGCACTCATAACCATAAAGCGTCTATCACACATTGCCACTTCATTTTTCACTTTTAGATACTGCTTTCCCACATCAAATATGACACATCCATATCCCAGTTCAAATATTCCTTCTATATCATCTTTTAGTGCCCTTTTATAAATTGACAGTCTACCGCTGTCCATTCTGACATCTGACCTTCCTTTTCCTAAAGCCAAGCACAAAGATTCATAGTCGTCATTCATACTCAGGTCTATCACTGCTGTTCTTTTCTTTCTCACCTTAGCATAATAATTACCCGCAAGAAGAGCAAAATGTGTTGCACCACTTCCACCATTGATTGAGGCAATGGTAATCTTAGTACATATACTTTTTTCATCCTTAAAGCTTTTTTGAAACCTTAGCATAAAATTCACGCACTTCCCTTCCCCTGACAAAGGGATTATCAAAAAAAGGCATTCTTATAACCTCTGTCCTCATGTTTCTCTTAAACCGCCTATATCCCTGCATATCTGAAAAATTTGCGATATATAAAACACTGTCGTCTTTTCTATAATCCTCATAGTTAATGCTTCCATAACTTTTGATATCAGCAATTACCATAATACTTCTCTGTATATGCAATTCTTCAGTCTTGTGCTTCTCGCTTTTATCAAAAGTATCCAATAAGCCGCCGTCGTGTACATTAATCAACTCTGTACCGCTCAAGCAGTCACTTTCCTCCCTGACAAAGCCACTATAATCAGGACACATGATACACTTATTGTAAATATACCTTCCATCTTCCGCCACTACACCAAACTTATTCTTATCAATAAAACTAAGCATCGAATTCGTTCCTGCATGCTCAACATACATGGCATTCTTTCCTACAGAGGTCAGATAGCCTGCATATCCGACAGCAAAATGTGTAGCACCCGCAAAATGTCTGCTGCCATACACATAAATATCTATGACTTTCCCCACAGACTGTACTCTACGCCCTCTCCCATCACCCCATATATTGCTATATCGTACATTTTCTCTTGGTATATCTTTACTTCCTATATAAGCACCTTGCAGACCACCGATTCCGTTACCGTTATCACCGGCTGTATCACTTACCCCAATACCTGCGATACTTTCATAATTACTTAATAAATCCGTTATGCCTCCATCACTGCTTAATAAATCTGTTGTGTCACTATGACGGCATAACAAAGCTACGGTGTCTCCATGATTGCTTAATGTAAGTCTGGCAATATGATTCACAATATATTGCTTTACGTCATTCGGGGACGAAAATCTATCCTCTCTACTCTTTTCCATGCATCCTGCAACAGCTTCATTAATAATATTGACTAAATCGGAACTCTTCCTCTGCTCATATCCTTTCATTCCCTGTACACCGGAATCGACTTTCATGAACTTTCCAATATTAGACTGATATACTTCCTGTATAAGCACGCCAATGCCATATACGTCCGTCAGCACAGACAGCGTCTCTCCCATAAAATGTTCGGGCGAAACATTAAATGCAGATATCCTGCCAAAATCCCATTCCTCCTTAGCAGTGCCGTCCCTGCCCACACTATCAGTTATATTATTATCCTCCTCCAGTAATCTGCAATTTCCAAAATCTAATAAATGTACACCACTTTCACTCACAATAATATTCTCAGGCTTCAGATCATTATACACAATCCCCCTCGGCTTCATCTCATGCAGTCTTGTAAGAATATCGCAAATCTCGTATATCAACTGTAAGAGCTCATTCACTGTTCTTTCATCACTCTCTATATAATCCCGAAATGCAATTCCTGAAATATATTCCTCAATAATATACCAGTTATCCTCATCTTCTGCTACATCGTATATCTGCGGTATACCTTTAATCTTTAATCTGCTCAGTATGGTTAATTCAACAAAATAACTATTATGATTGGCCATCGACTTCGGAATCTCCTTAATAGCCCTCAACACCTTCATCGTCTTATGTCTTGCCAGGTATACGACAGATGTTCCACCTCTGCCTAAAATCTCCTGAAACTCATATTTACCATGTGGATTATCAAAAATCCGCAAAATCAAATGTCACCTCCTTACAATTTTATATATCGTATTTATAATATAAATCATCACTTTTCATTTGTCAAGCGTTTAATTTCAAAATTTTTATGAAAGATGTATTTACATGAGACATCGGGTAGATTTACCCCAAAAATCGTAATACATAAGAAAAAACACAGAATTTAAAAACATTTTATCCCAAACAGAACGGTTGCTACAGGCACTCACTAAAAATGGAGAAAATATTTAAAATAAATAAAGGAGAGCTGATTTTACCTTTATGATAAAACCATCTCTCCTTCATTCCCGCATTAATCAACTCTCCATGTGCTCTCTTCTTCTCCTGTGGATATTTTCATAATAATATCCACTATTGCATTCCATCGATAATTTGCAATAACTCTTTTGTATGCTTTTTTCAAATTATTCAGATTTCTACCTGATTCTAATTTCGGTTAAAAATGAAGTCTATATAATGATATCCCCATTTTTTCTGTAAATCTTCCATTACTTTCATTGTCTTCAACTCTTTCCGAAAAATTATTTAATACTGATAACAAACCTTGTCACATTTCACCTCTTTCTCCATATACCGTTTCTTATTACTTTATGACTTCGCTTCCATTTTACATTTTCTATCAATCCAATTATAGTAAAACTCATACCAACCCCCGCCGAAGTTAACATAATGATCAGACAAACTTTGTATTTTGTTCCTGCATACCTTTCCACAAGCATAGATAATGTAGATTCACAGTAATCACCATACTGATAAACATGAAATGTACCCCCAACATCAATATCATTATATAATCTTCCTCCCACCAGATATTCCTTAACATACCCATCCGGAGTCCTTCCTGCTATATAATGTTTTTCACTCGCTCTGACAGGTTTAACTACTCGATTTTTCAGTACCTCTGCATCCACAATCTCATAACTTCCCGCTATCCGTTTAAAACCCCTGCTTCGATTCCATTTCTGCTACCTGAAAGTATCTTAAAATTCTACTGAATTTATGTATCATTATAAAATATCCCCACATTTAACACAGTATATTTTAAGCAATTTTTAGTCCGTCAACTCCGCCGTCAGAAATTCCAGAAATCGCCCATTTATTCAATAATAGTTGCACTAATTTCGTAAAGCATATTACTCTACGAAATTAGTGCGATATTTATTGAAATATTAGGATATTTTGGCAGATTTGACGGCGAAATTGACGGCGGAGTCACAGTTTTATCCGATATTAAATATTTTATATTACTCAAAAAAATAGCAACATCTAAATAATGATAATTCTCAAAAAAGAATACTTAAAATGATAAAAAATCCATCAAATAGTGTATTTTCTTCTACCAATTACAGTCAGATAAACGGGTGATCCGACAGAAACTTGTTCAAGTATTGTACTGTATTGTAAATTCCTAAGGTTCGATATCAAACTGATATTTTCCATAATTTCATATCTGTAATCTGTGATATAGTCTCAAGCTATAATCCTTTTATGTCATCTATAATATTACACAAAAGATTTTAAGCAGTATTTTACGTTTAATCTTTCGCAAGTGTATATAGGTTTGAAAGTTTTCTTTTGGACTTTGTTACTCATTTATAGCAGTACTAAGAAATGATAAAAAATGATTGCGTTTACTGTGAAGATATGATATATAGAATAATGATTTTGCGAAGTGAATTTTTTCTGGAATATTTGAAAAATTGCGGAGACACAATATCTACAGAAGAGGTGTGAGATGAAAATTCCTTTTGTCAGCTTCTTTCCGATGGAAAGAGAATTGGATAGTGAATTACGAATAGCATTTGATCGTGTGTTTGCACGTTCATGGTATGTAGAGGGTGTGGAAGGCGAGACATTTGAGAAAGCCTTCAGTGCTTACTGTGGCACTAAGTATTGCGTTGGAGTGGGCAATGGTTTGGACGCATTAATGCTTGCATTGAAGGCACTTGGAATTGGCGAAGGCGATGAGGTCATCGTACCTTCTAACACTTACATTGCCACAGCACTCGCAGTTACATATGTCGGTGCAAAGCCTGTGTTTGTGGAGCCTGACATTCGTACCTTCAACATCAATCCGAAAAGAATAGAGGTCGCAATAACGAGCAGTACAAAGGCTATTATGCCGGTACACCTCTATGGTCAGGCTTGTGATATGGAACCTATTATGGAGACTGCCCGGAAGTATAGTCTGAAGGTCATTGAAGACTGTGCTCAAGCGCATGGCGCTACATATAAAGGACACAAGGTTGGAACGTTCGGAGATGCTGCAGGATTTAGCTTCTATCCCGGAAAAAACCTTGGTGCTCTTGGTGATGCAGGAGCAATAGTGACTAATGATAAAGAGCTAGCAGACAAAGTTCATGCATTGGGCAACTATGGATCTGATTATAAGTATCATCATATCTATAAGGGAAATAATAGTCGTCTTGATGAACTTCAGGCAGCATTCCTGACAGCTAAATTGCCACTGCTTGATAAGATGAATGGAGAGAGAAGAAGGATTGCTGAAAGGTATCTGAATGAAATCAAGAATCGAAAGGTAATGTTGCCAATAGTTTCTGATGGCATGGTTCCGGTATGGCACATCTTCGGTATCAGATGTACTGATCGGGATGCGTTGGAAAAATATTTGAACGAACGCGGTATTGGAACAAACAAGCATTATCCAATCCCGATGCATCTGCAGGAATGCTATATAGATCTAGGATTTAAAGAAGGCGATTTCCCAATAGCTGAGGAAATTAGCAGGACTGAGCTTAGTATCCCAATGTATTACGGAATGACTGAAGAAGAAATCAGATATGTGATTGATACGATTAACAGTTTTTAAGATAGAGAGTGAGTGTGGCATTAACCTCCTTATACTTATTTCCAGGTACTTTATTTATAGCATTTAGTACTATTGGGATGCAGGAAAGTCAATGGGGATATCCAATTGTAGATTTCATGTTCATGTATTTGCTCGGAGCGTATCTAAAAAAGGGTAGCGCAAGCTTAATGATTTGCGGAGATGGAAGCTGATTGTGTTCCTGATTACTAATGTAATACTGATTGTTCTATGGGCAAGAGCGAAGGATGGGACAGGACACAACATATTTACTGTTGTTTTGATTTTAACATTCCAAGCAGCTTTGCGATATCACTCCGATAGAGCACTCCCAACAAGAACGTAACCATCACTGACACAAATGTGCCGGCTATCATATTGTTACTGAAATTAAGTCTCCATGCAATGATAAATGCCGCCATAATCCCTATAGCAACAATAAATCTCTTTGTAATCACCATAAGTTTCATATAATAAAGCGTTATGATACAGACAATATCGGAGACAACATATCCCAGCAGGGTAGCTATGGAGGCACCTTCAATTCCCAAAACCGGAATCAGAAAATGATTGATTATAATGTTAAGGATGGCTCCGGCTGAAAGAATAAGCAAATTGGGCCAGGTTTTCTTAATGATCAGGAATTGATTGGCAGCTACCTGAAATAACATTTGAAGCAAAGGTGCCAGAAAGAGATAAGGTGCTACAATGTATCCGCTTAAGTAGTCCGGTTTAAATAACACTTTAAAAATTCCATAACTCCATGCACATATAAAGCTTGTTGCCGCAAAGGAAATAATACCCAGATATTCAAAAATTAACGAATTGATTTTAACCTGATTTTCTTCTTTCATGGTTAAAAAGGCAAAATACTGCCAGCCTCCTGCAAATGCAGCATAGATTAATTGACTTGCATTCCCAAGCTTTGAACCTACGGAATAAATGCCGGCATCACCAATTCCCTTCATGTGGGTTATCATAATCTTATCACAGGAATTGAATATCCAATAGATTAAGAAGTTAGGAAGCAGAGGAACCGCTATGACAAGCAACTGTTTCAGAAGCTTTGTATCAAATCCCTTAAGCATGAACCACTTATGGTTCATAATTCCGAATGCAGCTTCCATTGTTATACCGGAGATTACGGAGGATAAAGGCAGTGCAATGATATAGTGACCAGCGAGAAGCATTGGAATAGCTATAGAATAAGAAAGAAGTGGTCCGACTGTATTTGTCACCAAAAATATTTTTCTTTTATTCTGCATTCTTGTTGGAGCTGAAATAATACTGTTTGTAGCGCCGACAAGTGTCGCCATTGCCGAAAGATAAACTACATAAGCGTACTTTCTGTCACTAAAGAAATGCGCTGCAATCATATTTTTGCAGACCAGCATCACAAGAAAGACTACCAGTGAAGTAGCAAGTGTAAAGACTAACGCAGTAGAGCAGATATTCTTTTTGTATTCCTCATCATCCTTTTCGAAAAACATGCGGTACATTGCATCATACATACCCATAATCGCAATCGAACTGCCAAACTGAACGACGGTATTAGAAAGATCACTGATTCCATAATAATCTGTTGTGGGCATAAGTTTTGTGACAATAGGAACCATGATCAGAGGAATCAGTTTACTAATGATTCCTCCAAGTCCATATATTAAGAAATTTTCAACAAACAGCTTCAGCTTGTTCATGTAAAATATCTCCCTGAAAATTTTTTCTTTTTCTAAAAAAGAACACTCAACAACTTCCTTATCATTGTAAATAATTTTTAGCGGAATGTTCATTTTTTTAGCCAAAGAA
>CACXFV010000134.1 GCA_902767015.1 uncultured Lachnospiraceae bacterium
ACACTAAACATGTATATGAAAAAACGGCAAACATCTTTTCCGCTCTTTAATATCCGAAAAACATCTTTGCCCGTTTTACAAATTTTAAATATTAAAATACCCAAGCCTGCCATGAACATTCGCGAGACCACTAAAAGCTCTGCCGTCATATCCGATGATGAAAATAATATCTGGGACATTACCCCGCTCAAGCCCCACACTATACCGCATGAAAGGACAATTATCACGCCCCTGCGTTCATCTGCTGCTTTTTTCACGTTAATCCTCCATTGCCTTTTTATATAACATCTCAATATCTCTGATTGTTGTACTTCTTGGGTTTACTGCTATATTTCCGCTCTTCATTGCGTCTTGCGCCATTGCCGGTATCTTATCCTCTGTCACACCGACCTCAGACAATGCAGACGGAATACCGAGAAGCTCATTCAGAGCTCTGATTTCGTCCACCAGCATGTCAGGAACAAATTCCTCCTCGTATGCAGGAGTTTTGCTTATATAATTATATATTTTCCTGTACTTCCCATTGTCAGCCATTTTGTTATAATCAAGAATTGTCGGCAACAATATTGCGTTGGCAACTCCATGCGGCACATCAAAATATGCGCTGACCGGATGACTCATGGCATGTACATTGCCAAGTCTTGCCCACGAAAATGCAAGCCCTGCAAACAATGAGCCGACTATCATGTCATTTGCCGCCTCTTCATCTGTTCTGTTTGCCACATACCTTCTGATGCTCCTTCCAATCAGCTCAAGTGCCTTTTCTGACATCGCCTCTGAAAACGGAGATGCCGCCGTTGAAACATAAGCCTCCAATGCATGAATCATTGCGTCCATGCCGCAGGCTGCCGCAACCGATGCGGGAGCAGTCATAATCAGCTCGGAATCCAAAATGGCATAGCTCGGTAAAATATCATAGCTGAATACTGTAAGCTTGTAATTCCGGCTATGGTCTGTGATTACTGAAAATGCCGTAACCTCCGTACCTGTTCCCGCTGTTGTCGGTATCGCAATCAGAGGCACTATCGGGCCGGGAACCTTTCCTCCGCCCTCGTACTCAGTAATCCTTCCTCCATATTTTACAAGCACGCCGACTGCCTTTGCCACATCTATCGGTGAACCGCCGCCCAGCCCTACTATCATATCAGCGCCACAATTTTTGTAGCCCTCCACAGCTCTTTCAACGGTATCAACAGACGGGTTTGCCTCCGTCTGTGTGAATACATCTGCCTCATAGCCTGCCTCTTTCATGTAGCTAACACATTTCTCAACAAGTCCCATTTTTGCAAGCACCGGACCGGATATGATGTATGCATGCCTGCCTCCAAGCTTTTTTGCAATCTCGGGAAGCCTTTGCAGACTTCCCTTTCCAAATATTATATCCTGTGGAACTGAAAAATTAAAATCCTTCATCTTATACCTCCTGCCTATCGCTTATCTTACGCGCGATACTTCCGCCAATCAGTCATATGCCTGTCTTAAAGCGCCTCAACACTTTCCCTGATAATTTCAAATGCCTTATCACATTCTTCCTCTGATACGATAAGCGGCGGAACCATACGAATAACGTGCGAACCTATTGCTGTAATTAAAAGCTTTCTCTCCAGACAGCCATGCTTTACCTCTACACTGTCTATGCTGTCATCAAATTCCACACCCACTAAGAGTCCCTGATGTCTTACTTCTTTTACATGCGGCAGCTCTTCAAGCTTCTTTGCAAAGTAGTCGCCCACCTTCTTTGCATTGCCTGCAAGGTCTCTGTCAATCAGCTCACCTACCTCTGCAAGTGCAGCCGCGCAGCTTACAGGGTGTCCTCCAAAGGTTGTTCCATGAGAGCCTGATGAAAATGCCTTTGCAACCTCCTCTGTCGCACAGATTGCTCCTATCGGCATACCACCGCCGAGACCCTTTGCCATTGATACGATATCAGGCTTTACACCATAATTCATAAAGGACATCACTGCACCTGTCCTGCACCAGCCCGTCTGTACCTCGTCAAGCAGCAACAGCATTTCCTTTTCATCACAAAATTCTCTCAGGCCCTTCATAAATTCCATTGTGGCAGGATTAACGCCGCCCTCGCCCTGTACAGGCTCTATCATTATTGCTATTGTATTTTCTGTGCAGGCATTCTTAAATGCCTCCAAATCATTATATGGCGCATATGAAAAACCATATGTCATTGGTCCGAAGCCCACCTGACAGCCGTTGCCCGGCTGACCTGTCGCCGACATTGCACCGAAGGTTCTTCCATGAAATCCCATCTTTGCCGTCACAATATGGTATTTGTTTGGTCCGTACTTCTCAATGCCGTATTTACGCGCCATTTTAATCATTGCCTCGTTAGCCTCTGTACCGGAATTTTGATAGAAAATCTTATCCATTCCTATTGTTTTACATACCTTTTCTGCGAGTAATGCCTGCGGAATTGTATAGGGATAGTTGAATGTATGCATGATATCATCAACCTGGTTTTTGACTGCCTCCACTACCTTAGGATTTCTGTTTCCTGCATTGTTTACCGCAATACCTGCATAGAAATCAAGATATGGTGTTCCTTCCTCATCATAGAGATACATCCCCTCTGCCGTCTCGGCAAGAAAATCGAATCTCTCATAGGTCTCAATCATATACCTGCTTACCTTATCCTTAATGTCCTGTGCGCTAAGTCCTGTGTCTTTTAACTTCATAATCATTACCTTCTTTCTATGCTGCTCTGATAACTGACAGCCTGCTGCAAGCATTGCTGTCCCCGAATCTGATAGCTGTTGAATTGAAATAAAATAACGAAGTGTTAACTTTTCTCCTGTTAACATCTTCGTTATTTACGACCATAGAATAGCACAGCTTCTTTGATGATTCAAATTCTTTCATTTTGATTTTCTTTCATTTTTCTTTCATTTTTCCTCAATTTGATTGAAATTTTGATGTTTCTTATATGCCAAAAATGCGCACCCACGCACCCTGAAAATGAATTTGCAGATAGCATAAAAGCTGGTTTTACCAATATTTTTTTCATAAATATAATGCCACCCGGACTTCTCAATCAGATACGAAAAAAGCCTTTGATGCTGCCCATAAAAAATTGTATTAAATTTACAAGTTAAGATATTTATCTTGTACTTTTTTACAATTGCTTATGATTCTTATAAATTGCCAATGCAAGATTAATATTAAACATATCATTTAAATTTGTATGGCTGATTCCAAGTCTTTTTTCGATATCGCTGATTCTGTTTCTGACCGTATTACTGTGGCAGTACAACACCTCTGCCGTCTCATCATAGCTGCAATTATGCTCAATAAACGCATTTAACGTATTCAGTATTTCTTCTCTTTTTATCTCATCAGCTATCCCCAATACTGCCCCGAGAAAGCTCTCGCATATGGAATTCAGAAGCTCGGCATCTATGCTGTTATGTATGATAGCCTCTATACCAAAGGTTTCAAAATACTTGACTCTGTCATTCCCGTCGCACCTGTGCCTTGCAAATACAGACTGTCCATAGCAGATATTCATATTTTCAAGCCCCATTGTCTTAGTGCTGACACCTATCCTGTAATCAAGCTCTAATTCCTTAAGCTCGGCACATATGTTATCTGCCACGTTCTGTATAGGCAGCGGATTCGGACTGACAAGCGCCGTAAGCCTCTCACCGTTTACTATTATATAGCTTCTGGCACCCGTCCCGGCAAGACAGCCGTATAATATCGTTTTTAACTGCTCAACCGGATTTTCATCATATATGGTATAGATATCCCCGCTGATTCCCTTATATGTCTGCCTGATTTTAGAGCCGTCCTGCAAATCGAAATCCTTATCAGGCAGTAACTCGATATCTATAAAATAGTAAGTCCGGTTCATATCAAAACCATATTTTTCTGCCTTTTTTATCTTGCTTAAGCTTACAGGAGAATTGTTATACATAAGCTCTAAAAAGAATTTTTCTGCAAGCATGGATTTCATGCTCTCCTCATGCAAAACCTTTGATATACTTTCCTGTAGGTCAGGTATCCTCATCTCTACAGGCATTATGAACAGTGGGCACGAATTTTTTTCACACAGCTCTCTTATCATTCTGACCGTATCTGTATTCAGGCGTTCCGTATCAATCGCAAGTGCCGCAATCTCCTTTTCAAACAGCCTGCTTATAAACTCCTGCCATTTGTCCTTATCATTGTTCATCACATATCCAAGTGTAATGATAAAGTCGCCCTTCTGTACAAAATCCATGTACTCAATAATTTCCAAAATATGAGTTCTCTGAACTACATTGCCAAGTCCTTCTTCTCCTGCTACAAGCTCTATCTTGCTTGCATATGGTATTTTTAATAAATTTCTGCATGTCAGTGCCATATTTTTTCCCTGCCTTATCTGTTTGTATTATACACCTAAGCTTTTTTTACTATCAGCTTATACACCGCCGTATTGGCATATGTAATCGGCTCGTCATGTGCAAAAAATACGATGGAATCCGCAGGTGCTTCCAACGTCTCGACGATCTCACCCTCATACGGGTTAATAATGTTCGCTAACGGCTGCCCTTTTTCCACTTCGTCGCCTACCCCTACAATTTCCTCAAATATTCCGGACATTTTTGTTCTCACCGAAATCATATCCCTGTCGTCAACCACAGACGAAATATATCCGTCATGTCCCTGATATTCCACTATCCCTTCCTTGTTCATAAAGGTAAGCACACTTCGTATCGCCATTTTCTCACTTGCCGTATCTATGCTGTTTGTAGATGTGGTATATATGCTAAATGCATTTGTCTCCCATATCTGCCAGTTATAATTAAGTGTTGTCGTGTCATAAGGTCTTGTGTTTCTGAGTATTATGTATGGCATTCCAAACTTTTTGGCAAGCTCGATATCCTCAAAGCCTGTCTTCATCATTCGGACATGCGGGGTAAACTTTCCCGGCATATAAAATGATGTGAACTGCATGCCATACCGGTAATCCTTTATTTCCTCAAATACCCCTGCCGCAATTCTCTGCGTTGTCTCCCCCAGATGATATCCCGGAAACATTCTGTTGATATCTGTATTGTCTGTTGTCCAAAAGCGTTTCTGTATGTTTACGGAATATGGGTTAATTGAGGGTATTACAAGTATTTTATGCCCTTCACTGATTTTTCCCTCCTCCTCCATAGCCTTAAGACGCTTTACAAGTTGGGAACACACATAAATCTGCTGTATCTCATTTCCTCTCGTATTGCCTACTATACATACGGAGTTCTCCCCACTTCCAAACTCGTACCCCATTACCTGAAAATCATCTCTATATAAGGATTTTATCTCATAAATAACTTTTTTCTGCATATACCTATGTCCTTTCTTTATATGTCTGAAAAATTTTCTGATTCATTTTCCGATTGCTGTCTGCTCTGTGAGCGACTGCCGGCAGCCGGATGCCATAAGCGTCAGCATCCCCTACCTGACTACCTCTTCTCTCAACAGTCTGCCTATCAGCGAACCCTCTGAAACAATAGGGTACTCGCGTATGGTGAACAGTATGCCGTCAATCGGTGATATGATTTCATCAAGCACACTTCCCTCCAAAGGATTGATGATGTTTCCTATACATTCTCCTTTTTTTAGTTTCTCCCAATGCTTTACCTTTGGAACAAAAACCCCTGACTTGGAGGCATTTAAGTATACCACATCATCAGGATTATCTGATATAACCGGCTTTCTCGGCGATATAGTCTGTCCCTGCCAGATTCCCATTTCACGCATCAGATTGAAGATTCCGTCAACCAGCTGGTTTCCATATTCTTTTGTGATTCTCATTCCCACACCCATTTCCACAACAAGGGTTGGCGTATTTCTGCTGTTCAAGCTGTAGGCGAAGGTTGATTCAAGTACGGTGCTTGCCCCATGTACCCAGATAAAATCTATATTTGTCTTTTCTGCCATAGGTACCAGCCACTCTTTATGAAGCTCATTAATTCTTATCTGCGGAATCTCTGTCAGATAAATATTACTCGCATGAATGTCGATGACAACATCAGAGCCTTCCACATCATTGATAATCTTTGCCGCCAGATACTCTGTCATATCTCCGTCCTCATTTCCCGGAAACAGTCTGTTCATATCAAGGTCAAATGCAGGAATCCCCCTCGTTATTGAATCGATTCCCAACGGATTCATTGCCGGATAAATATCCACGATACCTGTCAGCTTATCTCTTTGCTCATTGATTCTTCTGATAAGCTCATAGCAGACATACTGACCTTCAAGCTCATCGCCATGTATGCCGGTAACAATGCTTATCCTCTTTCCATTTTTATTACTTCCACTGTCAGGCTGTACCCGATTTTTCTTGATTTCAAGCACCTCTCCGACCGGCAAACCTACTGAAGCTATTGTCTCTATCATAGTTTTTCCTCATTTCCGTACTGCGATTAATTTATAGTTTTTATTGCAGATTTATTGTGCAGTACAGACATAAATCTGCTTGTTTCACCTTATGGGATTCGGGTGTAAAAAAGCACAAAGGCAGCCTGCTAAGCCGCCCTTGTAGATTTGATTCACGATATAATGTTTCACTCTCTGTTCCTTTAGCCTGTGTATCTTATCGTATGCCTCGTTAACTTCATGTCGTTTTAACTTACTATCATTTTAACTTATATCTGTTTTTCTTATATCTCTTTAACGATAACATTAATCATCTGAGTCTGATTACCTCCGCCTTTAAGAACTCCCCGATTGATTGCACAATCTGAGGCATCTCTTCCCACTCCAAGCTTAATATATGTGTCTGAAATAATCACATTATTGGTAGGGTCAAGCGGATACCAGCTTTCACCATCAAGAATCTCCACCCATGCATGGCTGAAGCCCTCTCCAATCATCATGCCCGTAACGTACCTCGCGGGTATATTCATAAGTCTTGCCAATGTAATCATAATATGTGCATAGTCCTGACACACACCCTGTCTCAGCTTCCACGCCTCCTCAGCGGTAGTATGAATACCTGTCACATTTTTCTTATACTCAAAATCCTGATAAATTCTATGCATTAATGCTATGCTTTTATCATAATCGGAACAATCAGAAGTATCTTTCAACTCTTCTACGTCCTGCTTCAATACATCATAATATTTCAGCAGTTCATTTCCCGCCACCGTCTTGCCATATGGGTATTTATACATGCCAAGCATACTCTCATTGCTGCTTTTCTCACCCTGCATCAGTCCCACATTTATCTCACCTGTAATGTGGTATGAAAAATAATCGTGTGGTGCGCTGACAGTGCCATATATCATGTTATTGCCAAATGAATCTCTGCCGATACTGTAATTATTTTCCGGTTCGAGGACTATATCGGATTTTTCTACATGCTGCATATTGGTGTCTGTCGGTATGCACTTGATTGTAAAATGACATGTTCCGACAGGCTCCTCATATTTTATCTGCATATGATAATCAAAATATAGCTTCTTCATGTTCCTACTCCTTTATAAGATTGCTTCCACTTCACTCACAATCTTATAATAATCTATTTCGGGCTCGGCTACAAGTTTTTTTAACATATTTATTTTTTCTTTATCATATTCTATATAACTTCTCTCGATTCTCGGAGCAAGTCTGAATATCTCCCTTTCAAGCTCCTTTCTTGACATTCCAAGTCTGGCATATAAATCAATTCGCTCAATCCGCTTACCGGTTTTAATGATATTCCTAATCTGCTCGGAATCTATGATGTCATCGGCGATTCCCCAGAATGCAAGAATATTGTCAATGACCCTCTGCATCTCTATAAGGGGTGCGCGGCTTACCTTTGCCTTATTCATGTCATATATGGCAAGCTGAATATATGACAGTGTTTCAGAGCCGATTTCCTCTCTCAGCACAATTGCATTGTCGTATGCTCTGTTTAAGTTGCTTAAAATAGAATCCGGATTGTTCTCATCAAACGGATAATGATTTCTAAAATCGTCCTTAGATGCGTAAATATTCGGAATATCAATCATTCTGCAAAAATCTGCATAGCTATCCACTATTTCATCAATCATGCTGTCAAAGCTGTTCGAGTAAAGTCTGAGTGTTGAATACACCCTTTCGGAATACCTTCCCAGCCAATATAATCTGTCCTTTTGTTCTACTGAGATAATACCCATGTGTCTTTAAAACCTCCTCCCTGTGATGAGTTCACTATAAACGAATCAGGATTTCTTGAGAAACGTGTGAGCCCGCTCTTCCATACCAAAGGCTCATCAGCCATAAGCACAAATGCTCTCAAATCTGCTTTTCTCGGAACCTGTTCATTTCCTTCAAGAATATCGATGTCAAGGAAGTCGATTACCTCCTGCGCAATGAATCTTCTGGGCTCTTTCTTCAGGAGCGCTATAAATTGTTCCTTCTGCTCCTTCGTCATACTGCTGCCAAATACCACTCCATATCCGCCTGCCTCCGCAACATCTTTGAGAACAAGCTTATCAAAATTATCAAGCACATATTTCATGTCTTCCTCGTAAAACGGAAGATACGTAGGAGCGTTATTGAGAATCGGTTCCTCATCAAGATAATACTTTATCATCTTCGGAACAAAGTAGTATATTCCTTTATCATCTGCAACTCCGTTTCCCGGTGCATTCATCAAAGCAACATTTCCCTTTCTAAACACATCATAGATGTGTGGTATTCCAATCACTGACTCAGGATTAAAATTCATAGGGTCAAGATATTCATCTGAAATTCTTCTGTAAACTGCTCCTATTCTCTCCCGTTTTCCGTCATGCTTCACATAATACAGCTTATCGTCCTCAACCATGAGTTCCGATCCGTTCACCAAATGTGCACCTGTCTGTTCGGCAAGATAGGAATGTTCAAAATATGCCGCATTGTAACGTCCCGGTGTGAGAATGACCGTATGCCCTCCCACATTTACGTTATCCATTGTCCGTCTTAGAAGCTTCGCGTAGTTTCTATTATCCTCAAGCTTGATATTCTGGAAAGTGTGCGGACTGCTTTTTCTGCATAATTCTCTTGCAATCATAGGATATGACGCTCCGGAAGGAACTCTAAGGTTATCTTCAAGTATGTACCAATTCTTATCCTTTCCCTGAACTAAATCAATTCCTGATATATGTGAATATATCCCCTTCGCCGGCATAACACCTTCACATTCAGCCAAGTATCCGCTTGAAGCAAAGATAAAATCCTCCGGCACAACATTGTCCTTTACAATCTTTTTCTCGCTGTAAATGTCCTTAATAAACAGGTTGAGTGCCTTTACCCTCTGCTTCAGTCCCTTTTCCAGATAATCAAACTCCTGCCTTTCAATAATTCTCGGAATAGCATCAAAGTGAAATAGCTGCTCTTTGAATGTGTTATTCTTATATATGCCAAATTTTACCCCATATCTGGCAAGCAATTCATTAACAGTATCTGTGTTTTCCAATAAATCAATGTCATACATAGAGCTTACCTCCATTTCTCGTATAGTGGGCAACTATACGTGTTTTTTGATATGTTACGTTGCAGAAAATTATCACAATATATAAAAACAATGCAAAAAAAGGCGTTCTGCACCAGCAGAACGCCTTTGTCCGAATCGTTATTATTTATGATTTATAATAATATAACTATCGCTTTGTCTTTGTCAAGTAGTTTTTGGTTCTTTCCAAAGTTAGTTGAGTTTGCGTTTTAATTCAAGTCGTAACATTTTGCCTTTTAATAACTCAAAACTGTTGCGACCATACATAATTCGCTTTG
>CACXFV010000135.1 GCA_902767015.1 uncultured Lachnospiraceae bacterium
GGCATAATTGACCTCCATGAATTTTATTGATTAAGTCTATTATACCAAATACTGAAACTATCAACAACTTAATTTTCACTATACTAGGATAATAGTTAATTTGAATTTTTGTAAAGAACTTCTGATGAAAATATTTGGTTAAAAGTAGATTATAAAGAATCTGATGATACGATTATGGTAACAATAAAAGAGAAGTGACTGGTTATAAAAACACAAGGTTAATATTAAAAAAGTATTATTGCGATGAGAAATTTGAAAATATTAGTGATACACTGTAAGGGAGAGTGACAATAAATGAATCATCAACATGAACAGATAGCAAAATACGCATATGAAAACTCAGTATTTTACAGGGAATATATGTCCGGCCAGTTATCACAGGATGAATTTGTTTTTGAAAAACTGCCTATTGTAAGCAAAGAGGATATGGTTGCTTCACGGTTACCACTGTGTTCGCCAAAACAATTAATTTTATCGGATGAAGAAGACATTATTACCATGTCAACATCCGGTTCCACTGGGAAAATGTTTTCAATAGAATGGGATAGGCGGGATTTCGTGTGTTCTTTGACAGAATTGTGGATATTGAGAAAAAAGTATTATGAAATTCGTCCGAATGATAAAATGTGTTATTTTTACACCATTAACAGGGTAGGCAGGGAGGAAGCATTAGAGTATAGATCTGGGCATACGCTGGGATTTTCAAAAATATTACTGAATGAAAAAAGAATCAGGGAAATCTATCAAAAGATGGAGGAGTACCAACCGGTATGGATGTTATTGCAGCCAAGTACGGCATGTATGCTTGTGGACTCAGCAAAAAAAGCAGATCTTGTGCCAATTCAGTCAGTCAGATATATTGAGCTTTCGGGAGAAATGCTGTCGGAGGGGCAGAAAAAGAAGATAGAAAAATTTTTTAACTGCCGTGTGGCAAACCAGTATGGCAGTTATGAATTTAATTCCATTGCCTATGAATGCCCTTATGGAAACATGCATGTCATGGGAAGTAATGTGTATGTTGAAACTTTGGAAGAAGATTCCGAAGAGAATTTAAATGAAGAGGTAACGAAAAAAGAGGGGAAGGAATTCATCATTACTTCCCTAAAGAATACAAGAAATCCGTTTATCAGATACCGAATCGGTGACAGGGGACTTTTAAATTACAAGATCAGTTGTCCCTGTAAAAACCATAATCCGGTTATTAACCTGACTGTAGGAAGAAGTCACAACTATATAGAATGCGAGGATGGGAGCAGGATTAATGCTTACATATTCCTGCGGGCAGTTGATAATATTAACCTGCTGCTTGACGACGTCGTTAAGCAGTTTCAGGTAGTTCAAAGAGCAGTGAATGACTTTTTAGTCAAAATGTATCTTGATGACAGAAGTCAGATGCCTGAGGTTCAGGAAATATTTGAGGAAAATATATTGGAAGAAGCTCTGAAGAATGCCAAATTTGAATATTGTATTGAGGAGGGATACATGGAGGCAGGAAGAGAGGAGAAGCTGATGTATTTTAGAAGGGAGATGGGAATGGATTATTAAATCGTGTAGATTTTATCTAAATAGTTAACAATGATAAAATAAATGATTTTGATTTAAAAACTTGAGAGTGAATTGTTAGATAGTGATGGTTTTAAAAGGAAAATATTGTATGTGATAGAAAGGTTAAAATAAGATGAATAATAAAATTGAAATTGTTTTCTCTATTGATAGCAGTATGTTTTGTCTTTGTGGAATGTATTCCTGTCTTTGCGGTGGATATGAATAAGGAACTAATTGAAGATATAGGGAATTTTACAGAGAATGTAGAAAAATATGATCATATTAAATTAAAAATAAATGAGGAAAAAGATAATTATATTTTAAAAGAAGAGTATGAAGGATTGGAACAATATTTAAATGAAAATGGTGTGTATGACAGAGAAATTAGGGAATGTTTTTCAGAAGAAGAATTAGAACAGTTGAGTAGCTTTAAATTAAGCAATATGGAAGTCATGACAGCATACTATATAGTAATAGAAGATGATGAGGATCAAGAGGATGGTGATAAAATCGAGAATCAACAAATGATTCGGTTAACGGATGGGGAGGTTGATTTATATATAGGTGAAAAGTACTATGGAGAGAAAAATAATTTTAAAAATAAACTTGAAGACAGAATTTCATCAGAAAAGGGAAAAAAGAAAATTTCGGATAAATTATTCGAAAAAATTGGATTAAAAACAGTGGATGTATATGCGGATGATTATAATTTTTCATTGGGCGGTGGCAATGAGACTATGTTAAAGAAAACATTGTATGTTTGCAGAGTAAGTAATGATTATGTATATCTTAAGGTAACTTGTGATTGGGAGACGATGCCTGTAAACAGAGGAATGGATTGTATTGAAATAAATCTTACCAATTGTATGTATTTGTCAGGAGCACCGATGCCGAAGGGTTGCATTTCGGGAATGAGGTATACTTTTAGTCAAGTTGCTGATGGGTACGCAGGATCTCCGCATGAAGAAGAAATAGAATGTGTTAATCTGGAAAGAGTATATTCTAACGTGATAAAAAACAATCAATTTAGAACAACAGACAAAGTTATTATTATCGGAATTAATTTGACGGACGATGAAAATTATTTAAAAAATAATGGGAATGTATATGACAAAAAAGTGGTAGAGGAGTTAGTATATATCAATTTTTATGTTAAATTTATAAGTAGTGATTGTACACAAATAGAGATTAATCCGGTATATACCCATACAAAAAAGGGATATTGGACACTTAATTTTTCACAGATTTCACAACTTTTAGTTGAAGTGGCTAATGGAAATATTATGAGCATTGTCTTTACAGATGATTTGGGTCATAAAATAGCTCCTCAAAAGGTAATATCTGGTTCACCATATTACTTTGTAGTTACTCCATATTATAAATAATAAAATTGATCAATAAAAAAGGAGAAAGTCTTATGAACAAAAAAATAATATGTGCCATAGTAGTGGTTGGCATTTGTTTGTCTGCCTGCGGAAGTAAAATAGTGATGAAAGAAAATAATAGAGAGAAAAATCAAACTGTTGGTGATGTTGGAGTGAGAACAAATGAAGGCATCAAAGAAAAATCGGTAGATTCGTTATTGGAGCATTACTTTGAAAAAGAGGATATAACAAAATTGGAAAAACTGATCAACAGAGAAGAGCAAAATCTTGAACTGGATGGATATCAGTTTGTGTTAAAGGAATATATCTATGAGAATACCCTTCAGACAGTGTATGCTCTTATAGAGATTAGAAAACCAGGTATGGATATGAGAAAAAATTATAATAAATACAAAGGAGTGTATCCGGAAAATTCGGAATATTTTTTTACAGATCGGGCAATTGTGCTGATAGCACCTTATGCACTCCTCAATCATTATGGAGCGGGCTATTGTGATTTCTCGGCGACAAAGGATGTATTATATGTGTATGTTAAATTAGACAATCATATAAATAAGCAGGATTCCTTTATCAGGTTTACTAATACGCAAACCTATTATGATGTACCGGATGGTCTTTTGTCGGATGAGATTGCTAATCATCGTACAATTGACAAATTCGATTTGACAGGAACAGGATGTGCAAAGAGATTTCACTATGACGACATCACTGTTGTGCTGAGCCCTTTTAAAATGTGTATATATACAAAGACAGGGCATAGTCTGAAAGAGGCAGAATATACCGTTGTATATCAAGATGGTACATCGGAAATGGTTTTAGACTACGATTCAATACAACCCCAACTTAGAGGGGGTTCAATGCCTTCACCGTGGTTTGATCAGCAGGAGGATTCCGTGATATTGGATAGTTTAGATTTGCATGAAAAAATGATTGATGTTGAAAAAATTGATTATATAGAAATAAATCATCAAAGGAAAATATATCCGGAATAAGTATTATATTGATATTCACATAAAAGAGTTTAATGGTATTATATAATAATAGTAAAAGATCATAGGCATAAGCGGAGAATATTTATGGAAAATAAATTAAAACTGGAAGATTTTCGTTACCCCTATGAATTTGATGAAGTAACCTGTTTCGAGCACCCAATTATTGTGGTGCTCGATTACATAAAAGAAGGGTACGGACGATTATATGCCATGTTGGCTAAGCTAAATGGAATCTATATGGGTAATGGAGAGGAGTATTTGACAAACAATTCTTTTTTAAGGGAGAGGACGATTCGGGAAATGGAGGAATATTTTGCCATAAAATGCAGGAATATGAATGGAATGTCCAAAAGAAAAATCCGCCAAAGTATTCTAAAGGAGGAGCCGGTTATTGTAGGAATTAATTTGAAGGATATCTTCTACAGTACCTATTTTTATGAAAAAAACTGGTGTCACTGGGTGATTATCAAAGGAATGGACAAAGATAAAGATCTCTGTACGCTCCTGGATAATGTTCAATTTGGAGAAATAGGACATACCTATGCGGATTTTCCAATACCATTTTATTTATTAAAAAAAGCTGTAAAAGGATATATTAAAAGATATGGAAGAGAATTCAGCTTTTTTGTTCTTGAGAAACAGCGAGACACACAGCAAACAGAAATATTACAAAAGATTCTTTATCAGTATTTACAATACGATAAGGAGTGTGAAAATAGCTATAGACAGCAGGTTATTTTAAAAGAATATAGGAAATTGTGTCAATTTATGGGAGGGGAATCAAAAGAGCTGTTTAACGAAACCAGAAACCGGCTTATTAACATTAATAAATATCGAAAATTATTTTTCGATGAGATATGTGGTTATATGAAAAAATTTCACTATGAAATAGAAGAGGAAACCTCTTGTCAGAGATATATTTTTTTGACAAGTCAGGTCAATAAAAAATGGCAGAAGCAGGTGTTGTATACACTGGTAAGAATTATGAAAAATGAGCCGGCAGCGACTATTATAGGTCAGGAAATTGTAGAGTTAGAAGGTGCTGTGCAGAAGGAAATAGAAAATTTCTATTATTTTCTGCTTAAAAATAATGTGTCAATGAGGTTGCCGCAGAATGAAGAAACGGTAATGAAACAACAATGGTTTGTGGCAGAGAATAATCGTGACAATATCA
>CACXFV010000136.1 GCA_902767015.1 uncultured Lachnospiraceae bacterium
AGAATATTGTGTATTTTATTGTGATAAAACGCATTATTTGCGGTAATATAAAAGATATATATTTTTTATGAGTTTGATTCTGAAGATGCATAAAAAAGAAAATAAATGTAATTTCAGAATAAACGGTAGGCGTTGGTGGAGGAATGGGAATGAAAAAGAATCATATTAATCGTAAGATATTATCACGAATAATCATAACGGGCAGTTTGATAAGTGCTCTATGTTTAAGTGGATGTTCAAAAAAAGAAGATTCAAAAAAAGAAGGTTCTGAAATGGATGGAATTATTTCAAACATGACAATGGATGAAAAAATTTCTCAGATGATTATACCGGCCATAAGAACCTGGGATGGTGAAAACATCACAGATATAGATGACAATCCGGAACTAAGAGACGCTTTGCAAAAGCATCAGTATTGTGGTGTCATTCTTTTTGGTTCTAATATCATAGATAATGAACAGGTATATAATCTTGTGAAGGATCTTCAGGATAATAATAAACAGTCCGACAACGTTTCGGTTCATATCCCTTATATTATGCCTTTGGATGAAGAGGGCGGGATTGTCGTAAGACTCACATCCGGAACCAGAATGACAGGAAATATGGCAATAGGCGCAACAACGGATGCCGAAGGCAATGCCTTAAAAACAGGAGAGATAATAGGAGAAGAATTAGCAGCGCTAGGTTTTAATACAGATTATGCACCGGATATCGATGTAAACAATAATCCTTCTAATCCTGTCATTGGAACAAGATCATTTTCAGATGATCCGGAGGTAGTTGCAAAACTCGGTAAGTCATTTGCAGATGGATTGAAGGAAAAAAATATAATTGCGACATATAAACATTATCCCGGGCATGGTGATACTGAGACTGACAGTCATATAGGGACTCCTTCAGTTGAAAAGACATATGACGAAATAAAAGAAGTTGAATTGGTTCCTTTTAAAGAAGCAATAAATAATGGTGCGGATATGATAATGACTGCACATATTACCTATCCATTGATTGATGATGAAGTAACATTTGGCGATGGAGTTACAAAAGGATATTATCCGGCCACTATGTCCAGGAAGATGATCACTGACATTTTGCGTGACGATCTGGGCTTTAATGGAGTAGTTGTTACAGATGCATTGGAAATGAAAGCAATAAGAACTGCGGGACTTGTAAAAGGCGAGGAAGGTACTGTGGAATACGGTATCAATGTAGCCAGAGAAGTCATTAATGCCGGTGTAGACATTCTTTTGATACCGACAGACCTTAATAATGAAGATGCTGCTGCCTATTATGATGACTATATAAATGGAATATCTGAATTGGTTAAGTCCGGAGAAATCAGCTCAAAGAGAATTGATGAGAGTGTAAGACGTATATTGGTAATGAAAAATAAATATCATATTTTTGATATTGACGGCGGAAGCATAGATGAGAGTGAAGGCAAAACCAATTCTGAAAATCATATTGAAGAGGTAGGCTCAAAAGCACATCATGAGGATGAGATGGAAATTGCCAGAAAAGCAATAACTTTGTTGAAGAATGATGAAGATCTTATTCCTTTAGCACAAGATAAAAAGGATATTGTTTTCCTTGGAAGACAAAAGAACGATTCATGCACAATTAATTATGCTATTGATGAAATGAAGAAAGAAGGTCTTATTTCTGAAGATAGTAATATAAGTGTTGAGTATTATTATGATTCTTCTGCAGATGTAAAACTTAATTATACAGATGATATGAAAAATAAAATATCAAGTGCTGATATAGTTATTGCATTTTCATATGCATCAGGCAGCGCTTTTTATGACAAGGAGAATCCACAATACATAGCGCTTCATTCTGCACTGAAGGACGTTCATGATAATGGAGGTAAATTTATCCTTCTGAGTGAAAATCTTCCTTATGATGCAGCGGTCTATAGTGATGCCGATGGTATAGTTCTTTCGTATATGGGTTCGGGACTAAATATAGATCCTACAGATAAAACTTCTGATGGAGTTAGTAAAGGTGCCATTAATGCAAACATCATCGCCGCTATCGAAACTATTTTCGGTTACAATAAACCAAAGGGTAAACTTCCGGTAAATGTACCTGAACTTACTGAGTTGGAAGATGGCACATATGGTTTTGGCTCAAATTATCTGTATGAAAGAGGCAGTGGGTTATTAACCGAATAGAACTTAAGTTTGAAATGAAAAATGGAATGGGGAA
>CACXFV010000137.1 GCA_902767015.1 uncultured Lachnospiraceae bacterium
ATAATTGACCTCCATGAATTTTATTGATTAAGTCTATTATACCAAATACTGAAACTATCAACAACTTAATTTTCACTATACTAGTACGCAGAAGAGGAGGTGAATATGATGAAGAACGAGATAGTTGAGATGATTAAAAATTTGTCTACTAATTTAGTGTCAGAAACAGGCTCATGGGTCATGTTTGGAGAAAAGACAGTTCCAAAAGAAATTGTGGATGAGTATAACGACAAAAATGATGATAATTAGAAATTTTGCTGTAAGTATGAAGGTAATGTATATGTTTAAAATAAAATTTAAGGTTGGAGGAAAATTATGAAATTAAAAAAATTATTTGCGGCTTGTCTTGCAATATGTATTTCAGCATCATCAACGGTCATAGCTAATGCAACTTCTCAAGATTCAGCATTACCAACGGAGTATATAAGTTCAACAACTTCTGTATATACAGGTTGGAGGTATAAAGATGATGCAACAAGTCACTACATTTATAATTTGTCAGGTCTTCCGATAAGAGTAATTTCATATTCTTATAGTGGTGTTAACCGCACAAAAAATGGATATGCAGTGATTCCGAGTATGTCACAGAGGTTCATTCAAAATTATATTCGCGAAAGATATAATGATGGTACAGAGTCTGATAACAGGTGCAGACTTTCAATACGTTCCAATATAAGCGGCTCCTATACAACATTATCAGGTGCATGGAGTCCGGACAGTGTTGGTAATTATCCTATAGCAAATCCTTAATTGAAATTACCGACATTAGATAATATTGTTGTATCGGTATTCAAAGGTATTGGCAAATTATTATGAAAGTTCATAACACTATTAAAAATTAGAGTTTGAAAGAATACATTTGCTGGATTTTCTGTGCATTCTTTGCAATAATAAGATGCAGTTAATCATGACAATGAGTCGGAACAAGGATGATTAACTTTCATCTTTGTTCCGACAGTAATGAGAGCTGGATAAGAAAGGGTAATAAAATAATGAGAAAAAATAGTATTATCAAAGTGGTATGCTTGAGTTTTATCATGTCTGTCATTCTTACCGCATGTAATATTCCGGGGGTAACTGTACCATTTGATGGCAGTGAGGAACAGAGAAAAAATGATGGCAGCAATGGAACTCAAATCGAAAACAGTAAAAATAATATAGAGGTTGAGAGTGATGCCGGTATCAAAGCGAAAGAGATAACGGATAATATTGACGAAGCACATTATACCTTGAAAAAAATACCGCAAGATAAAATTATCTACCATGTAGGAGATGTCGTGTCTCCTGTTGGTGTAGTGGACGCCAATGGTAATACAGGAGCTTATGTTCATTTTAAAATCAAAAGTGCAAAGGTGTATGAACATGTATCAGAAGCACAAGTTGATATTTCAAAAATTAGTGAAGCATGGGAGCTGTTTGATGGGGAGTCCGGCTACAAAACGATGGCATATAAGAATGAAAAATCAATGGAAGCAAAATTTTTACTTTGCGATATTGATATGGAGTATGAAAAAAGTTATCTGAAGTGGCTTGATTTTGACAATATCACAAAATTATCTCTTATCTATGTTCAGGAAGATGGAGGATATGTTATGACAGGTTATCCGATTTATTTATCAAACAGAGATAATAGTAAACCTGAATATCAACAAAATGACTATGATATACATGAGGGGATTGTTAATCTTCAGGTAGGCTGGGTGATAGATAAGGAGCTGTTTGGCGTTGAGCTGTTTGATTTAAGCAAGCTATATATATGTACAGCAGCGGATGGAAATAAAAAGTTTCAAGAATTTATTGATTTGGAGCTTGATGGAAATGAGGAAGATTGATGAAAGAATTATTAAAGATAGAGTTTAAGAAATCATTGAAGAATAAATCTTTCTATGTATCAATTATAATTGCATCGGTATTTACAATATTAAGCCTGATTTTTTGTATCAATAATTATCAAAACGATATGAGAATGATGAGAGACTTATCCAGGCAGTCAGAGATTACACATATTACATACGCACCGCAAATGCAGGTAGATACATTATTTAACCACTGGGTTGGAGGAGAGCCTGTGTCGCTTGGTACATCTGTCTATTTTTTTATATTCCCAATCCTATGTGCCATTCCCTATGGTTGGTCTTATTGTGTGGAGAGAAAGAGCGGATATACAAGAACCATGATTGTGCATAGTGGGAAAAAAGTGTATTTTTTGGCAAAATACATAGTTACATTTGTTTCGGGCGGACTGGCGATGGTCATTCCACTTGTTCTCAATATTATGATGGCAGCAGCACTGTTTCCGGCGATAAAGCCGGATGTGACTTATGGGGTACACTATGCTGTTTTCAAAAACAGCCTTATGTCAGAGTTGTTTTATACAAGACCGTTTTTGTATGTATTTTTGTATTTATGTATTGATTTTGTTTTCTGTGGTCTTTTAGCATGTTGCAGTATGGCTGCAGCTTCCTTTGTCAGACAGAAATATATTGTTACACTGGTACCGTTTATGATATGTTTGGCATTACACTTTTCAATGAAATTTACATATGATTTCAATAATTATTATAATAAGGAATTTTCGCCGTTTTATTATTTAAGACCAAGCAGTGTAAGTTATCCGACCTCTTTTTTTATCATAGGAATGACGGCAATGGTGCTATTTGTTATTACGTTTACGGTTACAAATGTATGGGAGAAAAGGCATGAAATTTATTAAGAATATTTTATCCGATATGCATCATGGCATTGTAAAACATTATATGCTGTTTATATGTCCAGTAGTTTTAGCGACAATAGTATCAGCAGACTGTGTCAAAAAAATCAATGTTTTTTTGAAATTTGAAAAGAATGTGCCGGCAGAAAATTCGTTTGGGGATATCTGGTTTTGTATCTATGGTGGAATGGAAAAGTACATACCAACACAGGATAATCCTTTTAAGTTTCCGGTTATATGGACTACCTTATTTGTCATCTGTGCACTTCTTGTTCTTATATATCCTACAAAAGATATGCTTGGAATGGGTTCACATGTTATTGTTGCAGGTGGGAGCCGTGCCAAGTGGTGGTTTTCAAAGGTTATTTGGAATATCAGTGCAACCGTCATTTATCATGGAATGGTAAGCATTAACATAATGATAACATGTCTTGTTGTGGGAATTCGTATCAGACCGGGACTTAATATGAATTTACAAAACAGCATCTATGAACTTGATAATTTGAACGAGTTCTATATGAAAAGTACAATTCCGGCTGCGATATTTATTCTTCCGGTGTTGATATCGGTGGCAATGAATTTATTCCAAATGACGTTAACATTCTTTATGAATCCTAACTATAGTTTTATGATAAGCTGCTTTTTGATGATTGCCGCTGCTTATATGTTGAACCCGGTGATGATTTATAATTATGCAATGCCGCTAAGATATACAGAAATATACAGCTTAGGAATTAAGTATCAGTATGGCTTTGTGGCAGCACTTGCTATTGGTGTGTTGTCTGTCGTTATAGGTTATCTGAGATTTTTGAAGTATGACATCATAAAAAAGGAGGATAATTAAATGGTGACAATAGAAGTAAAAAATTTTACTAAGATAATTCGGAAAAACACAGTTCTTGAAAATATATCTATCTGCATGAAATCCGGTACAATATATGGTTTTCAGGGAATTAATGGTTCAGGGAAGACAATGCTTATGCGTTCTATTATTGGTCTGATACATGGAACGAGCGGAAGTATTCTGATTAATGAAAAGGAGCTTGGAAAAGAGATTGAATTTCCTGATAGTATTGGCTTTTTATTGGAAAATCCGGCTTTTTTAGATGGATATTCGGGAATGGAGAATTTAAAGATGTTGACAAGATTACAAGGTAACCTATCGGAGGAGAACTTGAAAAAACTTCTTGAACGGGTAGGTCTTGCCGGTGCAGGAAAGAAAAAGTATAAAAAATATTCTCTTGGTATGAAACAGAGACTTGGAATTGCAGCAGCAGTGATGGAAAATCCTGATATTCTTATTCTTGATGAACCGATGAATGCGCTGGATACGGAAGGGATAGAATGTGTAAAGCAACTGATTGCTGAACAAAAGGAGCGCGGTGCATTAGTAATATTATCCTGCCATGATACGGATATTCTGATTCATTTATCAGATGAGATTTTTAAGCTTGAAAATGGTCACATAAAAGAGCATATCATAGCGGGAGGCGATGATGAATGAATAGAGTGGTAAAAATAGCACTTATACTGATAGGGATTCTTGGAATAACATGTTATGGCATCAGAGTATGGAAAATCAATAAAAATGTGGACCTTCCAAAGATTCAGATATATGAAAAAGGTGAAAAAGTGCCGTATGAAAAGGATTTTATTGGTAATTCCGCGTATAGCTGTGAGGGTTACAGTATACAGGTGCTTGACAGGCAAGTTTTTACCGGTGAGGAATTTAAAGAAAAGTATGATGTGGAAGTTCCTCAGGAAAGACATTACGATTTTTATTACACAGTGGATGTAAAGATTTATAATGACAATGTTACATTAGATGAAGAGGAGGGCATTTCATTATGGAATATTTACCTTAAGAGTAAGAATGATTTTATCATTCCGGAGGCAACGATGACCGTGCAGATTAACTCACTTCCGGGAATTAGCTTTTCATTAAGACCGGAAAGCGATATGGATGTAACAATTATATATACGATGAATGATATTTATTATGAGGATATCAATGAAGTTAAGAATACGAAGTATAGACTTATGATAACAGAATATCCGGTGATGAAGTTATTGGAAATTGAATGAGGATGTGGTGAGTAGATAGGAAAGTAAAGCAAGTTAGCTTGACAAGCGTACTAGAGAGCATTTAGGATTGATTAATTTCAAATTGTAAGCAGTGCTTATAAGATAAAAATGCCTTTCGTCACTTTTAGTGGGTAATTCGTATGCGGGTTTACGTGGAGAAGACGGCATGATAGCCTGACTGGCTGCCAGCCAAGCCC
>CACXFV010000138.1 GCA_902767015.1 uncultured Lachnospiraceae bacterium
AGGTTAGTTTAAAATGGCTAAAGTTACAAAAAAAGTGACAAAAAAGCGTGTAAAGAAAAACGTTGAACGCGGACAAGCGCACATTCAGTCTTCTTTTAATAATACAATCGTAACATTAACGGATAATGAAGGAAATGCTCTTTCATGGGCAAGTGCAGGCGGTCTGGGATTTAAAGGTTCAAGGAAATCTACTCCTTATGCAGCTCAGATGGCAGCGGAAACTGCTACTAAAGCAGCTCTTGTACACGGTTTGAAGTCAGTAGATGTTATGGTTAAAGGTCCAGGTTCAGGACGTGAGGCAGCAATCCGTGCTCTTCAGGCATGTGGACTTGAGGTTACAAGTATCAAGGATGTTACACCGGTTCCTCACAACGGTTGTCGTCCGCCAAAACGTAGAAGAGTCTAGTAGGAGGTGCAAATAAATGGCAGTAAATAGAGTTCCTGTTCTTAAAAGATGCAGATCACTTGGTTTGGATCCGGTGTATTTAGGAATAGATAAGAAATCAACAAGACAGTTAAATAGAGCAAATAAGAAGATGAGTGAGTATGGTCTTCAGTTGAGAGAGAAGCAGAAGGCTAAATTCATCTACGGTGTATTAGAGAAGCCTTTCAGAAACTATTTTGCAAAGGCTCAGAAGATGAGCGGTATGACAGGTGAAAATCTTATGATTTTACTTGAGCTTAGACTTGACAATGTATTATTCCGTTTAGGTTTTGCCAGAACAAGAAAGGAAGCAAGACAGATTGTTGACCATAAGCACGTTCTTGTCAATGGTAAGCAGGTGAATATTCCTTCTTATCTGGTAAAAGCAGGAGATGTAATTGAAATCAAAGAAAAACATAAAGATTCTCAGAGATATAAGGATATCCTTGAGGTTACAGGTGGAAGATTAGTTCCTGAATGGCTTGAGGCAGATCAGGAGAATTTGAGTGGAACTGTAAAAGAAATCCCAACAAGAGAGATTATTGACGTACCAGTTGATGAGATGCTTATTGTCGAATTGTATTCAAAGTAAGCTTAGGCAATTCCTAAAATAGAAAAAGGAGGGGCTTTTTAGTGTTCGATTTTCAAGTACCAAATATTGAGATTGCAGAAATCTCAGAAGATAACAAATATGGCAGATTTGTCGTGGAACCTCTTGAAAGGGGATACGGTACGACTCTTGGTAATTCGTTGAGAAGAATTATGCTTTCATCATTACCGGGTTCGGCAGTGAGTCAGGTTAAATTTGACGGTGTTTTACATGAGTTTAGTTCCATACCTGGTGTTAAGGAAGATGTCACTGAGATTATCATGAATATCAAAAGCTTGGCAATCAAGAATGACAGCGAGTCAGATACTCCTATTATCGGGTATATTGACAAGGTTGGAGATGGTGTCATCACAGCGGGAGATATTCAGGTTGATGCGGATGTTGAGATACTTAACAAAGATTTGGTAATCGCTACATTGAGTGGTGGAAGTGAGAGCAGGTTTTATGCTGAACTGACGATTACAAAGGGTAGAGGATATGTAAGTTCCGACAAGAACAAGAGTGATGAGTTCCCGATTGGTGTTATCGCAATCGATTCGATATATACTCCGGTTGAGCGTGTGAACATGCATATTGAGAATACTCGTGTAGGTCAGATTACTGATTTTGATAAGCTTACATTAGATGTATACACAAACGGAACACTGGCACCGGATGAAGCAGTCAGTTTGGCGGCAAAGGTGTTAAGTGAACATTTAAATTATTTTGTTAACCTCACAGAGAAAGCTAAGAATGTTGATATTATGGCAGAACCTGTGGTTAATGAAAAGGTCAAAGTCTTAGAGATGAACATTGATGAATTAGAGTTATCAGTTCGTTCGTATAATTGTTTAAAGAGAGCTGGTATTAATACAGTTCAGGAGTTAACTAACAAGACAGCAGACGATATGATTAAAGTTAGAAATCTTGGACGTAAGTCACTTGAAGAAGTGTATGCAAAGCTTAAGGAATTAGGTTTACACTTGAAAGATAGTGAATAATGTTCTAAGTAAAGGAGGTAAGATTAGAGATGGCAGGATATAGAAAGCTTGGCAGAACTTCCGATCAGAGAAAAGCAATGATCAGAGGTCTCGTTACTGCATTAATTCAGAATGGAAAGATTGAAACTACTGAAAGCAGAGCGAAAGAAGTTCGTAAAGTTGCCGAGGGCTTAATAGCATTGGCAGTCAGAGAAAAAGATAACTATGAAGAAGTAACAGTTAAATCAAAAGTTTATGTTAAGGATAAAGATGGCAAGAGAGTGAAGGAAGAAGTGAACGGCAAGAAGGTCGATAAGGTGGAATTTGTCGACAAAACTGTGAAGAAAGATAATCCTTCAAGACTTCATGCCAGAAGACAGATGTACAAGGTGCTGTATACAGTAAAAGAGGTTCCGACAGATGCAGCAGGAAAGAGAAAGAATACAAAGACTGTTGATTTGGCACAGAAGTTATTTGATGAAGTAGCACCAAAGTATGCTGACAGAAAAGGTGGTTACACAAGAATCATTAAGATTGGTCAGCGTAAAGGTGATGCAGCAATGCAGGTTGTCCTTGAGTTAGTATAATATAAAGTAACAGTTAGATGCTGTGACAGTGGAATTGTTGTGGCATAATTGAAAGATATCATGATTGCAAAGAGGAAGGAAATTGTATTTTCTTCCTCTTTCATAATTGTGTAACAGTCAACTATAGTTGAATATAAAAATTGCATAAGGCTGAATATGACATGAGTATTATTCGTACAAAGAATTTAGGCTATAAGATTAAAATTAAAAATGATAATAATGAGGTCATTGGATATAAGAATATTTTAAATGACATAAATATAGATATTAATAGGGGAGAGTTTGTGGCTGTTTTAGGTCAAAACGGTTCGGGCAAATCTACCTTTGCGAAGCATCTGAATGCGCTTATCCTGCCGACAGAAGGAATGGTGCTGATTAATGGAGAAGATACCTCGGCTGCAGAAGAATTATGGAAAATAAGAAGACAATGCGGAATGGTATTTCAGAATCCGGACAATCAGATTGTCGGTGTAACAGTGGAAGAAGATGTGGCATTTGGACCGGAGAATTTAGGAGTGTCTTCACAAAAAATAGTGTCAACAGTGAGGGAAGTACTACAAAAGGTGGGTATGACAAAATATGCCACGAAATCGCCCAATCACCTGTCAGGCGGACAAAAACAGAGAGTTGCCATTGCCTCATCATTGGCGATGAAACCGGAATGCATCATATTAGACGAACCGACGGCAATGTTAGATCCTAAGGGAAGGAGAGAAGTAATTGAAATTGTCCGGCAATTAAACAGGGAAGAACATATGACAATTATTCTTATTACCCACAATATGGAGGAAACCATTTTTGCTGACAGAATCTATGTCATGGAAAAGGGAAGACCGGTGATGCAGGGAAAACCGCGGGATATATTTACCGGATTTGAAGAAATAGCAAGATTGAAGCTGAATCCACCGCAGATTACAGAATTATCTTATCGGTTATATCAGCAGCATAAAATCAGTCGATGTGATATATTAGAGGTGCAGGAATTTGTAGAGCAATATCAAAAAGATGCTCAAAGTAATCTTCAGAAAGATATTCAACATAATGTTCAAAATGATGCGGCGAAAGAAATGACGGTTAGTCAGATGGGGGAATCGACTGATGAAAATGAAATTCTGCGATTAGAACACGTTTCTTATTTTTATGAAAAAGGCACCAATATGGAGGTTGCGGCTGTGTCGGATGTCAGCCTGTGCATTCATGAAAACGAGTTTGTAGGGATTGCAGGACATATGGGTTCAGGTAAATCAACCTTGATGCAACTGATGAATGGATTAATCAGACAGAGTTCAGGGAAAATTATCTATAAGGGAACCGATATTTCTGAAAAAAAATTTGATAAGAGAAAGATGCATTTTGGGGTGGGATTGGTATTTCAATATCCTGAAAGTCAGTTATTTGCAGATACAGTAATAGAGGATGTGATGTATGGCCCGATCAATAAGGGAGTTTCCGGCGAACAGGCAAGACAGTTGGCAGAAAAAGCGTTAAAAACAATGGAAATAGAGGAAGAATATTTTGATAAATCTCCATTTCAGCTGTCTGGCGGTGAAATGAGGCGGGTGGCGATTGCCGGCGTGATTGCCATGGAGCCTGATATTATTATTTTAGATGAGCCGACAGCAGGGTTAGATCCGGTCACGAGAACGCATTTATTGCAGACACTGAAGCGAATGTATGAGGAGAGTAAAAAGACGATTGTCATGGTATCTCATAGTATGGAAGACATTGCTGATTATGCAAAACGTATTGTTGTCATGGACGGAGGGAAAATCAGATATGATGATACTGTCGGCAATGTATTTAGAAACAGAAAAGAACTTGAACAAATAGGTCTCGGCGTTCCACAGGTCACTTATGCTGTGGAATTATTGAGGCGGACAGGCTGTATCAGGGGGGGACAGGCCTTGACGGTAGAAGAGGCAATGCAAATCTTATAATACCGGCGTTAGCGACAAACTATTGGAAGGAAAATGAGAACAAGATGCTTAGAGACATTACAGTAGGACAATATTATCCATCAAATTCCGTCATACATCAATTAGATCCACGTCTGAAAATTTTAGGAACATTTTTATACATTCTAATGTTGTTTATCTGTGGAGATTTGATAAGCTATGCCATATCAGCCACATTTTTGGCAATACTGATATTTCTGGCAAAAATACCATTGCGCTATATTTTTAGAGGATTGAGAGCAATTTTCTTTGTGTTGTTACTCAGTGTAGGGCTGAATCTGTTCTTTACGGAGGGAAGAGTCATTTTCAGGTTCTATTTTTTGAAGATTACCTATGAAGGATTGATGAAAACCCTCATATTAGGTATCAGATTGGTATTCATCATCATAGCCTCCTCGCTGCTTACCCTTACGACGACGCCGACGAATCTTACAGATGGCTTAGAAAGGTCCCTGCATTTTTTGCATTATATCAAAGTCCCTGTCCATGATATTGCAATGATGATGTCAATTGCATTGCGATTTATCCCTATATTGATGGAGGAGACGAACAAAATTATGAAAGCACAGACCGCAAGAGGGGCTGATTTTGAGACGGGAGGAATTGTTCGGAGGGTGCGAGCCATGATACCTATTCTTGTGCCGCTGTTTATTTCTGCATTCAGGAGAGCGAATGATCTGGCAGTTGCCATGGATGCGAGGTGTTATCGGGGGGAAGCCGGCAGAACAAAAATGCGGCCATTGAAATACAGCGGAAAAGATTACGGGGGTTATCTGGTGCTTATTTTGTTTTTGGGGATTCTGATTATGATGAAAACGATGTACTAAATGGAGGTGCCAAAAATGACGGATTGTAATACGTGCAGCTTTTATGTCTATGATGAGGAATATGAGGAATATGATTGTCAGGTAAGTATGGATGAAGATGATTATGTGAGAGTAATGACAGATCACAGATATGCCTGTCCTTATTATCAGTTGGATAATGAATATAAGGTTGTAAGAAAGCAGATGTAGTAGTACAGGAAGGAGAGGGAGGAATGCTATGAGCGAAGTTTCAGGTATAAAGAGGCGTATAAAGCTGATAATAAGTTATGATGGTACTAATTACTGTGGATGGCAGATACAGATTAACGGAATTACGGTTGAAGAGATACTTAATAGAGAGATTTCCAGACTTCTCGGTGAAGAGATTGCCGTGATAGGAGCCAGCAGAACAGATTCAGGAGTCCATTCCCTTGGCAATGTGGCAGTTTTTGATACCTGCTCGAAAATCCCGCCGGAAAAAATGTGTTTTGCCATCAATCAGAGATTGCCGGAGGACATAAGGGTAGAAGCTTCCTGTGAAGTACCACTGGATTTTCATCCGCGATACTGCAACAGTATAAAGACATATGAATACAAAATTTTAAACAGAAGATTTGACATACCGACCCTAAGACTGTATACACATTTTGTATATATGCCGCTGGATGTGGATAAAATGAAAAAAGCCGCGGAGTATCTGGTGGGGGAGCATGATTTTAAAAGCTTTTGCTCCGCAAGGGCGCAGGTATTGACGACGGTCAGAACGATTTATTCACTGGAGGTGGCTAAGAGCGGAGACATTATCAGTATCAAAATCTCCGGAAATGGCTTTTTGTATAACATGGTGAGAATCATAGTGGGAACTCTGATTAAAGTAGGGCTTTGCGTATATCCGCCTGAACATATGGAGGAGATTCTGGGAGCCTGCGACAGAAATGCAGCAGGCCCGAAAGCACCGGCGAAGGGGCTCACATTATTGGGAATTGAATATACATAGTTATTATATTTTAATGATTGTAGTAATCACTGAAATATGCTATAATCATAGTCATATTGCTGTTAGACGTCAATATAACAGTGCAGGCATTGAAAGCAATCAAAGACAAAATTAAAACATTAAAATAAATTTAAATTAAAATATCAAATAAAAGTGAGGTACTAATAATGAGCACAGATGTGATGAAACCAATCAAAGAAGGAAAGGTTCGTGAGATTTACGACAATGGCGACAGTCTGATTATGGTAGCAACAGACAGAATCAGTTGTTTTGATGTTATCCTCAATAATGTGGTGACGAAGAAAGGTACAGTATTAACCCAGATGTCAAAATTCTGGTTTGACTATACACAGGACATTCTTCCGAATCATATGATTTCTGTAGATGTAAATGATATGCCGGAATTTTTCAGACAGCCACAGTTTGATGGCAATAGTATGATGTGTAAAAAGCTTGAAATGCTTCCGATAGAATGTATTGTGCGTGGATACATCACAGGAAGCGGTTGGGCAAGTTATCAGGAAAATGGAACCGTGTGCGGTATTACACTTCCGGAGGGATTAAAAGAATCCGCCCAGCTTCCGGAGCCTATCTATACACCATCTACGAAAGCAGAAATTGGTGATCATGATGAGAATATTTCCTATGAACAGAGTGTTGCGCATCTGGAGAAGTATTTCCCGGGAAAAGGAGAGGAATATGCCTCAAAACTTCGTGATTACACCATTGCACTTTACAAAAAATGTGCTGATTACGCATTAGAGAAAGGCATTATCATTGCAGACACCAAATTTGAATTTGGTCTGGATGAGGACGGCAATATTGTGCTTGGCGATGAGATGCTTACACCGGACAGTTCGCGATTCTGGCCGGCAGACGGCTACGAGCCGGGACACAGCCAGCCTTCATTTGATAAACAGTTTGCACGTGACTGGCTGAAGGCAAATACAGGTCATAACTGGACATTGCCGGAAGATGTGGTACAAAAGACCATAGATATCTACCTTGAGGGTTATGAGAGAATCACAGGCAAGAAGATACAGTGACAGCGAAACGCTTGGCGGGAGCCAAATGACAGCGAACAAAAGATAGTATTATTTTAGGACAGGATATTCAGGAATGGAGGAAATACGATGTACATAACATGTTTAGATTTAGAGGGTGTTTTAGTACCTGAGATATGGATTGCATTTGCCAAAGAGAGTGGTATACCGGAGTTAAAGAGAACCACTCGCGATGAGCCGGATTATGATAAATTGATGAACTGGAGACTTGGTATCTTAAGAGAGCATGGCTTGGGACTTAAGGAGATACAGGATACGATTGCCAAGATAGAGCCGATGGAGGGTGCAAAGCAATTTTTAGATGAACTTCGTTCGCTGACTCAGGTAATCATTATCAGCGATACATTTACACAGTTTGCAAAGCCGCTGATGGAGAAACTTGGCTGGCCGACCATCTTCTGCAATTCTCTTGAAGTAGCAGAAAACGGAGAGATTACCGGATTTAAGATGCGTATTGAAAACTCAAAGTATACGACGGTGAAGGCATTACAGTCTATCGGCTATGACACAATTGCCAGTGGTGACAGCTATAATGACCTTGGCATGATTAAAGCAAGCAAGGCGGGATTTTTATTTAAGAGCACTGATACCATAAAGGCTGACAATCCGGATATACCGGCATATGAGACATATGATGCGCTTTTAGAGGCTATCAAGAAGGCGATGGCATAAATAGAGAGAGATAGTGTCATGAGTGAATTACATATAACAAAGGATTTGCCCATAGGTTTTGTGGATTCAGGACTCGGTGGTCTTAGTGTATTACGGGAGGCTGTCAGAGTGATGCCGAATGAAGATTTTATATATTTTGGTGATTCTGCGAATGCACCATACGGGACGAAGGAGCAGGAGGTTATACGAGAACTCACCTTTCATGCGGTAGACAGACTTTTAGATTATGGCATCAAAGGACTTGCAGTGGCATGTAACACAGCCACGAGTGCGGCGGTGCGTCCCTTAAGAAATCGATATCCTGAATTGCCGATTGTGGGAATTGAGCCGGCCATCAAGCCGGCAGTCATGAATAATCACGGGGGCAGAATTTTGGTCATGGCAACTCCTATGACGATTAAGCAGAATAAATATCATAAGCTGCTTGAGCAGTATGAAGCCGGGGCAGAGATAGTGTCAGTTCCGTGTGAAGGTCTGATGGAATTTGTGGAAGAGGGCAATATCGACAGTGATGAACTGGATACCTATTTCGACATCCATTTGACCCCCTACCTTACAGAGAACACGGAAACAATAGTGCTTGGCTGCACACACTATCCTTTTTTGAAGCATCATATCAGAAGCTTTTTGAAAGGAAGAAATATCGCACTGATAGACGGAAGTCTGGGAACCTCCCTTGAACTGAAACGGAGACTGGAGGAAAAGGGGCTTCTTAAGGATACGGAAAATCCGGGCAGTGTAGTGATACAAAATTCCAGTCCTAAAAGTGAAATGATAGAGTTAAGTTATCGGCTATTAAATATGCCTATTGATTAAAAATGGAAGGAGAAAAGACAAGGCAGAGCATAATACAGATGCTGCCTTTTGGTGAATATTATCATGAGAAAGACAAAAATAATATGTACAATAGGACCGGCATGTGATAACGAGGAAACGCTTACACAAATGTGTCTTGCAGGAATGAATGTTGCGCGGCTTAATTTTTCACATGGAACCCATGAAGAGCATCAGGAGAAGATAGATTTGGTCAAAAAGGTTCGTGAAAAATTAGATTTGCCGATAGCACTGATGCTTGACACAAAAGGTCCTGAGTATCGAATCAAGACGTTTGAAGACAAGAAAATTACCTTGGCGGATGGTGACACATTTACCTTTACAACGGATGATATTGTGGGAAATCAGGAGAGGGTATCAGTAAACTATAAAAACCTTGTCAAAGAATTGCAGGTGGGAGATACCATTCTGGTGAATAACGGTCTGGTCATATTTGAGGTTTTAGAGATTAAGGAACATGATGTACTCTGCAAGGTAGTGGCAGGCGGAGAACTTTCGGACAGAAAGAGTATGAATTTCCCTAACAGGGTAATGACAAATGACTATTTAAGCGAGCAGGATAAGTCAGACCTGTTATTTGGAATAAAGAATGATGTGGATTTTGTGGCAGCTTCCTTCGTATCCACCAAGCAGGATATGCAGGATTTGAGAAGCTTTTTAGACGAAAATGGCGGACAGGATATCGATGTCATTGCGAAGATAGAGAATCGTTCCGGTGTAGAGCATATTGATGAGATTTGTGAGATTGCCGATGGTATTATGGTGGCAAGAGGTGATTTGGGAGTAGAGATTCCATTTATGGAGGTGCCTTCCGTACAGAAGTATTTAATCAGTAAATGCCGTCTTTTGGGAAAGCGTGTCATTACGGCAACAGAGATGTTGGAATCCATGATTCACAATCCGCGACCGACAAGAGCAGAGATTTCCGATGTTGCCAATGCGGTATATGATGGAACCTCGGCAGTCATGCTTTCCGGCGAATCAGCAGCGGGAAAGTATCCGGTGGCAGCGGTAAAGAATATGGCAGAGATTTCAGAATATACAGAGAAAAATATTAATTATACCGATTGGTTTAAGACGACAGAATTTAAGATACAGAACAATATTGATGCAGTTTCTCATGCGACCTGTGCCATGGCGGTAGACATTCAGGCAAAATGCATCGTCGTAAGTTCTATTTCGGGAAAGACAGCGCGAATGGTAAGCCGTTTCCGCTGTCCGGTTGATATCATCGGCATGACCATATCTGATAAGGCATGGCGGAAGCTGAATTTAAGCTGGGGTGTCACGCCGGTAAAGAGTGAAAAGTTCAATTCTGTTGATGTAATGTTTTACCATGCCATGCATCACGCAAGAAATGTATTTAAGCTGGAAAAAGGCGATAATGTTGTGCTGACAGGCGGTCAGATTAACGGTCAGACAGGCAATACCAATTCTATCAGGGTTGAGACAGTAGAATAGTAGATAATCAAAGCGGATTTCATCAGTTTTATGAATGGCGGCTGTAGCAGCTGCGATTTGGAACAGATGAATCCGCTGTTTTGATATTGTCAGATATTTTTCATGCAGATATCGGCAAGTACACATTGTTCACAATGTGGTTTTGTGCGTGCAGTGCATATATCACGTCCATGACATACAAGTCTGTGGCAAAAAGAATTTCCCTCGTCAGGCGGAATGATTTTCCAAAGTGCCATCTCTACCTTTTTTGGCTCTTTTATATTGTCCACCAGTCCCATTCTGTTTGTGAGCCGGATACAGTGCGTATCGGTCACAATGGCAGGCTTGCCAAATACATCTCCCATAATTAGATTAGCACTCTTTCTGCCTACACCCGGCAGGGATAAGAGAGTAACAAAATCGTCGGGAACTTTATCCCGAAACTCATAATGAAGTTTTTTCATACAGGCACTAATATCCCTTGCCTTACTGTTTCCGAGACCGCAGGGATGAACGATGGCTTCAATATCATTGACATCGGCAGCAGCGAGGGAGGCAATATCAGGATATTTTTCATATAGGCTCTTAACCACAATATTTACTCTTGCATCGGTGCATTGTGCTGCAAGCCGCACACTTACTAACAACTTCCATGCATCATCATAGTCAAGGGTACAGTCAGCATCAGGGTAGGCAGTTTTTAATCTTTTGATAATTTCCAGTGCAAGTTTTTTCTTAGTAGTGTCCTGCTCTGTATGCTGATGATAGTTCTGTTTTGTATTTTGGGTTTTGTTTTGTTCTGGTTTTTGTTCTGCAGTTGCAGTTTGCTCGGTATTCTGTTTTGAATTTGTTCTTGCAATTCGTGTACTCATATCCATCCTCGTTTCGTATCTTCTGTTTTTTGGGTAGAACTGTTACATTATTATATCAAATATTGTGAAAAAAATATAGTGTATAAAAATCTTGACAAGGAGTAGAGATGGTGGTACTATTGTATTAAGCGATTAATACAATGACGCAAGGAGGTGATATTGTGGCATGGGAGTTTGAAAATAACAGACCGGTTTATACACAGCTTCTTGATAAGATACAGATGATGATAATCTCCGGGAAATATAAGCCTGGTGACCGATTCACAGCTGTAAGAGAATTGTCGGTAGAGGCTGGCGTGAATCCGAATACGATGCAGAGGGCACTTCAGGAATTAGAGAGAATCGGACTTGTTTCCTCAAACAGAACCTCAGGAAGGCTGGTGACGGAAGATACAGACCTGATTGAAAGGATAAAGGAGCAGAAGGCCTCCGAATATACACAGGTTTACCTGAATAACATGAGAGCCTTGGGGATTGGAACTGAGAAGATTTTACAGATGGTAACGAATGAGGCGAAGAAGAAGGACACTTAAGAGTATAGAACATCCATGAATAGAAGGAAAGGAAATGTATATGAATGAGCTTTTATTAGAGGCACGTGATGTGTCAAAATTTTTTGGCAACAAGCCGGTGCTGAACAATATTAATATCAGCATTGGCAGCGGAAAACTCATAGGTCTTTTAGGACCTAATGGAAGTGGAAAGTCCACTTTGATTAAACTGTGTAACGGATTACTGCAGCCATCCGGAGGAGAGATTATCATAGCAGGGAATCCGGTAGGTGTGGAGACAAAGAAGGTGGTATCTTATCTGCCGGAGAGAACCTATCTGGATTCCGCGATGTCACCGGTAGATTATATCAATTATTTTGCTGATTTTTATGAGGACTTTAATGCCGGTAAGGCATTTGATATGTTAGCGAATCTTCAGATTAATCCGAGAGATAAGCTTAGGACGATGTCGAAGGGAACAAAAGAAAAAGTGCAGCTTGTCCTTGTCATGAGCAGAGAGGCAAAGCTATATATGCTTGATGAGCCCATAGGTGGAGTTGATCCGGCTGCCAGAGATTACATTCTTAATACGATTATCAGTAATTATAACCCTTCAGCCACCGTTATTATCTCTACGCATCTGATTACGGATATCGAACAGGTACTTGATGAGGTAATCTTTATCCGGAATGGTGAACTTATGCTTCACAGAACAGTGGATGATATCAGGATGAACGAAGGAAAATCAGTAGACGCATTATTTAGGGAGGTGTTCAGATGTTAAATCAATTAATCAAGTACGAATTTAAAGCGACATTTAAGAATTTTCTGTTGATGTTTGCCATACTCATCTTTCTGGCAGGTTTATCGAAGCTGTTAATGCTGGTGAAAATCGATACCCCCTGGTATCATATCTTCACAACACTATTCTATGTAGTAGATGTTATTTTATTAATCTGTGTCTCTTTTGGCAGTGCCATCATGGTAGTCATGAGAATCTATAAAAATATGTTAAAGGATGAAGGATATCTCACACATACACTGCCGGTAAAGACATGGCAGCATCTTTTTGCAAAAGGTCTGGTAGGCACGGTGTGGATAATACTGACATTTTTTGTACTGTTTATATCGGTATCCCTCTTTTTCTTTGACAATGATGATTATTGGAATGGTTTGAGAGATATTGTCAGCAGTTGGGGAGAGTATTATTCAAAAAGCGGTTGGTTTGTGGTGGTGTCAATCCTGCTTGTGATAATACTGATTACACAGGTAGTGCTGAATATTAATTGTGTGATGGCAGCCCTTTCTTTAGGACAGATGTTTTCAAAGCACAGAATAGCCGGCTCGGTATTATTTTGGATTATCATTAATTATGCCACAGGAACGGTTACCGGTCTGGGGCAGCAAGTCGTTGGTCCGTTGATAGAGGATATGGGTTCTCTCAGCAGGGCACAGTTTAAAGCCGCAGTTCTATTGGGATTGATAGGTATATGGTTATTTGATATAATAGTAGCGGCAATATACTTTTTCATTGCGAATTACAGGATGTCGAAGAAGTTAAATTTGGAGTAGTATCGATACTATTTCATGGAATCAGGCGGGAGGAAACATAGTGAAACAGAAAAAAAGAAAGAAAAAAGTGATAGGCATCATTGCCATTGTGGTGGTGGTAATGGCGGCAGTAGTTGTAATCAGAGCCATAGCAGGTGCTTCGGGAGAGGCGGGGAATGCCGGCATTCCGGTGCAAAGGTACGAGAAGCAGGACTTATCACAAAAAATCAATGTCACCGGGGTGGTAGAAAGCCAGAAGGTACTGGCGGTATCCACAGATTTGACCTGTAAAGTGAGCCAACTAAATGTATCGCTTGGGGACTATGTCAATGAAGGGGACGTACTCTGTGTATTTGATGATACCCAGATTCGTGAGAAAATCGGAGAGCTGGAGGCACAGGCGTCTGAAGCAGAGAAGCTTGCCGCCAAACAGAATGAGATTGCCAAGCGGGCACTGACACAGGCACAGGACAGCCGTACCAGTCAGGTCAACAGTGCACAGGATGGGGTGAATAAGCTGCAAAACGACTACAATGATGCCGTTAATCAGTATAATGCCCTGAAGGACAACGGAAGTGAAGAGGAGGCAGCGGCATACACCGCTATGAAGAATCTTGAGAGTGCATTATCAGAGGCAAAGAATAATCTTGATATGGTCAAGCGAACCGCCGATGAGGCAGTTTTGAGCGCCCAGGACACATTGGATATCAATGCCATCGCTGAAAACAATAACAATGACGTAACAAAGGCATTGTCGGAGTTATACAGACAGTTAGACGAGGTCAATGTCAAGGCAGGGCAGTCAGGAATAATAACCATGCTGAATATTTCTGAGGGTTCCATTGCAAATGGTATCCTTATGCAGATAGAGGATAATAAAAATCTGAAGATAAAGGTCAATATTAAAGAAAAAGATATCTTAAAGCTTTCCAAGGGAATGAAGGTTACCATAACATCAGATGCCTTGAAAGATAAAGAATATGCCGGTGAGATAATCAGAGTGATTAATTTTTCAGCCTCCGGCAATTCAGAACTTGGGTTAAATGCAGGCTCCACAGGCGGGTACAGTGCGGATATATCAGTGAGTGATGACAGTGAGCTGTTACTGGGAATGTCCGCTAAGGTGTCAATTGTTACCAATGAAAACGGCGAAGAATTAAGTGTTGCCTATGACAGCATTGTGGAGGACGAGACAGAGGCTTATGTGTATAAGGCAGTGTTAAAAGAAGGAAATAAATACACAGTAGAAAAAGTAGTGGTAACTGTAGGCAAGCAGAATGACTATTACACACAGGTCACGTCAGACCGGCTTAAAGAGGGCGACTTGATTATCAGCTACCCGGAGATGGTATCAGATGGTGAAGAAGTTGTCATTCTGGAAAAGCAGCAGCGGAACGACACAGTAACACGGAAATGAGGATAATCTATGGAGAAGAAGGCAGTAATCACACTGAATGGCATTGTGAAAAGATATTATGAGAACCAGCCCAATGAGCTGGAAATTCTTCATGGTGTCGATTTGAAGATATATGAAGGTGAATTTGTTGCTATCGTAGGAGAATCAGGCTCAGGAAAGAGTACTCTGATGAATATCATAGGTGCCCTTGACAGACCCACAGAGGGTGAATATATCCTCGGAAGTGAGAACATTTCAATGCTTGGTGACAAAGAACTGAGCGAAATCCGAAATCAGAAAATCGGGTTTGTATTTCAGAATTTCTGTCTGATACCGAGAACCTCGGCAGTCAGAAATGTTGAGGTGCCCATGATGTATGCCGGTATGGGGAAGCGTGAGAGAAGAAAACGGGCATTAGAGCTGTTAGAAATGGTGGGAATGGGTGAGCGTGCCGCTCACAAGCCGAATGAGTTGTCAGGCGGACAGAATCAGAGAGTGGCCATTGCGAGAGCCATGGCAAATGACCCGGAGATTATTCTGGCAGATGAGCCCACAGGTGCGCTGGATTCTAAGACAGGACATCTGGTCATGGATATATTTCATAAGCTTCATAAAGAGCAAAACAAGACCATTGTATTAATTACACATAGTAAAGAACTGGCGGGGGAGACAGAGAGAATCATAACCATTAGCGATGGGAACATCATATCAGAGTAGCATTGGACAGGGAGGATTAGTATGAATTTATCGGAGAGCATACGGCTTGCGTTAGGCAACATTAAATCAAATAAATTAAGGTCAGTTCTTACCATGCTTGGCATCATCATAGGAATCAGCTCCGTTATCACAATTACAACCATAGGAAATTCCTTAAAGAGTACGATTGCCAATACATTTTCATCCCTTGCGGGCACTAATAATGTGCAGGCACATTTAAGCAACGTATCCGAGGAAGAAGATGGCGATGAATATGAGCAGTGGGGGAATGATGATACTCTGATTACGTATGAGGCAGTGCAGGAATATAAGGAAGAATTTAAAGATGAATTAGAGTATGTCATCGTGCAGAATGCTGTTGGTGCAGCGCAATATGATAATGGTAATGACAGCTACAATACTGCGGTAATCGGCTCCACTGACGGTTGGATAGAGGCCAACAAGTTAAAATTGGTTATGGGTAGAGATATTTCCCCGAGAGATATTGATGAGCATAAGGCAACAGCTGTTGTGTCGGATTTGTTTGTGAAATATGCCCTGAATGGGAAATCTCCTATCGGACAGAAGATACAACTGAAGATAATGGATTCTTCTGTGATGGAGTTATATATTGTAGGTGTATATGCTTATGATTTCAACCGTATGGGAGGCAATAATAATGGTAAATCCGAAAAGGAAAGAGCCACCATCGTATTAACACCCATTACTTACGCGATGGATAAAGCTGACAAAGATGTGGACGGATTCTATGAGTTTGCCTTTGCGTCGGCAGCAGGGGTTAATCCTGAGAAATTGGCGAAGAAAACAGAAGATTATTTTAATCATCACTACTTTCAAAAAGGTACGGATGTCAGACTTTCCTGCTATGCGCTGGCATCAGAGCTTAAGATTATCAGCAAGGTATTGGATATTATTACCATTGCTATATCCGTCATTGCGGCGATATCGTTGATTGTGGGCGGTGTGGGTGTCATGAATATCATGCTGGTAAGTGTTGTCGAGAGAACAAGAGAGATAGGAATCAGAAAAGCACTGGGAGCCAAAAATGGAAGTATTCATATGCAGTTTTTGACAGAGGCAGTAGTGATATGTCTGATAGGAGGACTTCTGGGAATCCTGATTGGCATAGTGAATGGAATTATTCTCGGAAAAGTGGGATTTATGTTACTGTCATCCATGGAGGATGACATCAGCTCATTGCTGACTGTGACCATCACCCCTTCCATTAGTGCAATTCTGGTTTCATTGATATTCTCTATGCTGATAGGAATTATCTTTGGTTCTTATCCGGCGAAAAGGGCAGCCAGATTATCACCAATTGATGCGCTGCGGTATGAGTAAGGAACTGTTCATTAATAACTTAATCAGTTTTTCTACTGAAATACCATAAGCGCAAGCATTTCAGCAGAAAAACTGTAAAGTTTAATTATGAACAGTTCCTAATCAATCAATAGTATAGAGATAAATAGTGAGAGCTTGCACAGGCAAACTCTCACTATTGTTTGTTATAATAATCAATTCCTCTGTCAGGGCGGAAATAGGTTCGGATATATCCGCCAGAAGATACGATGACAAAATCATTTGTTGCTTCCACATAATAGACATCATCATTATCCTCTGCCTCTTTTTTGTGAAGAACATTCGGATTGGCAATCACGGCATTGGCGGCAGCGAGATATTCTTCGGCAGACTGAAAGCCCATTTCGATACCGTGCTTCTCATAATGCTGCCTTAAATAAGTGTCATTTCGAAAAGTGTAGGTAAGCTGTGTTTCTGTCAGGGAGGAAGGTTCAGAATCATTCTGGTCGGAAAAATCAATTACACCTGTAAAAATACCGGTACATAATAGCAGAATCAGCAATATGCCTATGACGGCGGAAATCTTTTTAGGTTATTCGTCGTTTTTAGTGGGTAGTTTTGATATTCGTAAGGGGTTGACATGGAGCCTCTGACGGCATGATTTGCCAGCCTTGCAGCCGCCAATGCCCAAAATGCGGGCTTGGCTG
>CACXFV010000139.1 GCA_902767015.1 uncultured Lachnospiraceae bacterium
GAAAGTGCATAAATATTGTTGTAATTTAGAGTAGATAAGGGAAAGAGTTAAACAGCGTCGCTGTCTGCGACGCTAAAAGTGACTGTATGTGTAGAATGGTTTATATTGAAGGGGCATGAAAGGTTTATATGATTTTGTGAGAAATTAACTTTACAGGTGTTGAGAGGCAAGTTATAATCTGATATAAGAGAATAATAGAGATAAGTTAAATCAAAATTTGCAGGTGATAAAGTGAGTTTATTTGAACATACGAAAAATACAAGAACAATTATAGACAGTGATTTACGATATATCAGAAGCGATGTCCCGACCTGTATTTCTCAGAAAGAGCGGAAATGGCTAATAGATAATAATATTATAACGATTGTTGATTTGAGAGAAGAAGAAGAACAGTATCAAAAACCATGTCCGTTAAGAAATGATAGTGCTTTTAATTATATTTCGATGTCTGTTAAAGGCGGAAATACTGTTCCTGCTTCCCAAAATGAAGTTGCACTTTCATATATCAATATGGTTGACGAAACTATGGATAACATAATAAACACAATTATGAATGCTGATACAAATGTGATGTATTTTTGTAATGCAGGGAAAGATAGGACAGGTGTAGTAACTGCTATTATCCTAAGCAAACTTGGATATGAAAAACAGTATATTATAAATGATTACTTATTATCAGGTGAAAATCTTAGGACAGAGTTGCAATTATTCGCCCAAAATAATACTGATATTGATATAAATGTCATAACACCAAAAACTGAATATATAGAAAAGTTTTTGGAATGGTATCAACAATAACTTCCAGTTTGTATCATTAATAAGAATTGAAGTTCTGTATCAAACCACAATCAAAAATATATATTATAATACTGAAATAAGCCAATATGGAAAACAATAAGAAGTTTTTTGTATTGGCTTATTTTTTATTGCCTAAAAATATATTGTGGAAAGGAGCAGAGAAACTTGAGGAATATCATGGCAGAACACCATATAGAATTTTATTCCTAAAAGACAGCGACGGCAAACAGGCAGTAGTGGCAGACATTTATCCTGAAAATTATTATGAGGATTATTTTTCAGGACAGAAATCACTGGATGAAATAGGTGAATCAATTCTGAACTTCTATGACAAAGCCACAGGAGAATTTTGTGAGGAGTATGAAACGCTTGCAGATTACAGCCAAATCAGAAACAAATTATCCTTTATGTTCATTAGCAGGCACAGAAACAGGGATATGCTTAAACAGTTAGTATATATTGATTACGGAGATATTGCACTGATATTTCAGGTAGTATTCATCAACAGAAAACAATGCGGTGTGGCAAGCTCCAAGATTAATTACCAAATGCTTAAACACTGGGGAATATCTAAAGAACAGTTATATACAGACGCTTTCATGTCAGCACCAAACATAACACCAGCAAAAATAATGACAGAAGACGAAGCAATATGTGAATGTCTCGGTGTACCATGTAAAGGTGATGAAAAAGCAAATATGTACACGGTTATCAACGGAATTTACCAGATGGGAAGCGGAGTAATCCTGTACAAAGGACTTGGAGAAGTGATAAAGAAAAAGACAGGAAAAAAAGACTTCTATGTACTACCCTCATCCATACATGAACTGCTGTTAGTGCCTGTGGATATATCCGTATCGGTAAAGGAACTGAAACAGATGGTGAAACAGGTAAACCGTGACCAAGTAAGTGTGGAGGATTATCTGTCAGACGAAATTTTTACTTACAATGCAGATACAGAGGAATTTAAGCCTTACGGAAAGGAGAGCCAATAAAATGAAGTACAGTAAAACAACAGGAAATCTTGTCACAACAATTATTACAAACGAGGGCAACACAAAGACCTTTGAAATCAAAAGGGAATTTAAAGGAGCTGAGGGAGATGATATCATTCTTCTTCAGCTCTTTCCGACTTTAGGACAGGGAAACGAGTTTGACATGGATTCAACCACAAAGCACATTGTTGCACACAGACAGGAGCTTGGAATAAAGAGCATAAGATTTATCAATCTGTTTGCCAAGAGGTGCAGTGTGAAATTATCGACAAGGGGATTGAAGCCTGATGAAGAAAATATCAGGTATATTGAATCAATATTCAAAGAGAAGAACATTTCAGAAGCAAAATTTGTAGCTGCATACGGATGTACCATGTCAAGGTGCAGGTCAGCCAACCTCACAAAGAAAATGATATTCGACCTGTACAGAAATTACTGTCCTAACAATAAAGTATATCAGCTTACAACAGAATATCTTGACGCAGAGAACAGCAACGGAGTTCATGTACTCTATCTTGGAATCAGACATTCCAATGAAACATGGAGAATGGAAGAATACGAGATACCTGACTTTGACAAGATACTGTCAGAGAATAAGGAAACAGGCAGTGAGAAAAGCAAGGCTGATAAGAGAGCTGATGACAGTAAGAAAAATATTAGCGAGGAACAGGGTAAGGACAAAGTGGGTGAGAAAGACAATGACCATGAGGTAAAGTCTGATGACAGGGGAAAGGTTATCAGTGTAAAGTCATAAATATTAACAAGTGCCTGATAAAAAAGTCATATGGAAATAATTCCTCAATTAATCGTCCATTGAAATTAACTATTCAGTCAAATTAATCGTTTAATCGAATTAATCATTCAAAGATTAAGGCGTTAGAACATATATGACTTTATGAAAAGAATTTATTAACTGAGGATAAAATTAAGGAAAGGACAGGTGAAATCGTGTTTGACATCAGCAGTTCCAAAGGGAATGACGGAAAAATCCGTATAAAGCATACACAGGAACAGCCACCATACGAAAATATACATGAATGTGACAGGGCAATATTCGGGTGTACATTCAACGAAAAGATATTTGTAATAGACGACGAAACACATCAGACAATGTTATTAGCGTCAGAATATTAGAATAGAGCATGAGAATATTGTCATCATGAGAATATCAATCGGCATAGGATATTATCAGTATGTGAATATCAGTCAGCAAAGAATATTATCAGTATGTAAATATCAGTTGGCAGAGACATACATCAATATGTGAGAGCAAAAATAAAATATGCCATTAAAAGCGTTAAATGATGGTGGAAAGGTTATATCTATCAGCTTGTGTTTTACACTACCGAATCAAAAGGAAGAAGGAAGCGTTCCACCAAGACGCTCCCACAGGGCACTTCAAAACCACAGGCTAAAAGATTGCCAATAAAATGGAGCTTGATATTGAGTTCGGTGAATATGTGGAACATGATAAGACGACCTTAAAAGATTACTGCGAAAACATATATCATACCAAATATAAGGATTCACTTAGAAAAGATGTAGACAGACCCAGGGAGGTATATTCTAATGTTAAGATTGCAGAGTAAAGAGGTGGTTGTATATTTTATTTAAGATATTGTAAGAAATATTATAAAAAAGGAAGTGATGTAAGAGATATGAAAGAATATATGGTGAGATATACAGAGGTGATTGCGAGAACAGAGAAGCTGACACAGAAGAAGACGCATATAATATAGCAAGAATAAGATACAATGATGAAAAGGTAGTTCTTAATGCGGGTGATTTGACAGACAGAGAGATTAAAGTGTTGAAATCTGGTGCAGGCGGAAGTCTGTAATAATGGTTTTAAAAAATAAAAATTCACAATCGGTGGGAATGGAGAAGTTCTTGCCGATTGTGTTTTTATTAGGAAAGAAAATGCCAAAGAGAAGAGTTGATGAATATAAGAGGTATGCAAAACAGTTACATCAAAAAAAACACAGTATTCACAATTATTAATGATATGGAATGATAAAACTGTGAAAAATCATATTGTAATATGCCTTTAAAGAGTTTATAATCTAATTATACAGAAATGGAATGGCAATGGAACATGAGTTTTGAAAGGAGAAAAATGGGA